>NZ_JBLOUI010000009.1:0-59029 GCF_047807365.1 Peptacetobacter sp. AB800
TTCACTAAAAGAGGATTAATAAGTTGCTTAGATTATTATATGAAATTGAACCGCGGAGTGCCGAACGGCACGCTCCGTGGTGTGAGAGGGGCTACAAGTTAGCCCCTACTTGATAATCCTATCTATTTTATAAATTGAAGTCGTAAATGAAGAACTTCATATCTGCCATCTGTCCATCAACCTCTACTTTTTCTCTTTTTTCTCCTCTTCTAGTCATACCATTGTGTTCATAGAATCCGAAGTTGCAAGTTGTATCAGTGAATAAGTAGAAATCATTCATACCATCAGATTTCATATATTTATTGAATAGAAGAAAAGAAGTACTTGAGGATAAATTGCAGAAATTGAGTAAGTGTGATGAGGTAAGAAATAAAAACTATATAAAAGTTGTTGAGTGTGAGGAAGAAAAATTTTTCTACACACCTTTTAAGTTTGAGGACGACGATTTAAAGCAGCTTATATCACATATAAAAGATGTTTGGACTGTTGACGAATACTGCAAAGGAATAGGAAGTTTTGTTTCGGTTGAAAAGATACAAAGAGGAGAATTTGAGGAATATGATGGTTTATTTATAGAAATGTTAGATGATATAGATTCTGATAATATGATAATAAAGCCAAAGGGAAAATATATTTGTGCGTATCATATGGGAGATTGGGATACTCTACCTAAATTTTATGGTGAAATTGTAAAATACGCAGAAGAAAATAATCTAACACTTGTCGGATATTCTTTTGAGATAGGCATGAATGATTTTGCTATTTCAGATATGAAGGATTATATTACTCAAATTATGATAAGAGTTGAAGAAAATAACATCAATAGTGTAAAATAAATTATTGGAATTAAAGAGATGATAAATTCTAAATAAAGGTTAGAATGATAAATTTTATAATATAAAAATAGAGAGGAAAAAAGATGAATTTACCAGAAAGATTTTTAAATGATGTTAAGGAGCTTTTAGGAGATGAGTTTGAAGATTTTATAAAAAGCTACGAGCAGAAAAAAACTACTGCTATAAGAGTAAATACAATGAAAATGGAAAAAGATAGATTAAAAGAGCTTTTAGATTGTAATACAGAGGATATTCCATGGGCAGAAGAAGGGCTTTATTACGATGAAGATGAATACAAACCAGGGAGAAATCCACTTCATGATGCAGGAGCATACTACTTACAGGAGCCTTCTGCAATGAGCGTTGTACCAAAGGCTGATATACAAGAAGGAGACAGAATTCTTGATATGTGTGCTGCACCTGGAGGAAAATCTACATATATATTATCAAAGTTAAATAATACAGGGCTTTTAGTATCTAATGAGATAAATGCGACTAGAATAAAGGCACTTGGAGAAAATCTTGAGAGATTTGGAGCAGCCAATGCAATAATAACTAATACAGATTCTAAGGGATTGTTAAAAGTATTTGAAGGTTATTTTGATAAAGTTATAATAGATGCACCTTGTTCTGGAGAAGGTATGTTTAGAAAAGATCAGGTTGCAATCGACGATTGGAGCTATGCAAAGGTAATAGAATGTAGAGATATTCAGCATGAAATAATTAGAGATGGATATAAAATGCTTAAAAATGGAGGAACTTTAGTCTATTCAACTTGTACTTTTGCAAAGGAAGAGGACGAAGATATAATAGACGGATTTGCAGAAGAATTTGAAAATGCAGAGGTTGTATTAAAGGAAAGATTATGGCCACATAAGGTAAAAGGAGAAGGACACTTTGTAGCTAAGATAATAAAACACGACGAAGAGGATTGCAGTGTAAAACCAGCGAAATTCAAAAGATTGGATAAAGAGCTAAAAGACTTTAGAGATTTTGAAAAAAAATTCTTAAACATAAAACTAGATGGAGACTTCTTTATAAGAGGAGAAAATTTATATCTAATGCCTAAAGATTCTCCAGATACTAAGAAGATAAAATTATTAAGACAGGGATTACATCTTGGTGAGTTAAAGAAAAATAGATTTGAGCCTTCTCACGCATTAGCTCACTATCTTAAAAAAGAAGATGTTAAAAACTTTGCTGATTTTAAATTCGACTCAGATGAGATAAAAGCTTATATGAGTGGTGATGTAATTAATACAGGAGAGTCTAGAGGATGGATAATTGTAGGGGTTGAAGGTGTTTCTCTAGGTTGGGGAAAAGAGTCTGGAGGAGTTATAAAAAATAGATATCCTAAAGGACTTAGAAGAAAAATTCAACTTTAGAAAAATGAAAGACGAAATTATAAAAAAGTGATATAGTATAAGTATGTTTTGAAGACAACTGATATTTTCAAAGCGTATTTATATTTATTTGTTATGATTGGAGATGAAGCTTTTGAGTAAAAAAGATAAAAACGAAAATAAAAAAGCAGAAAAAGAGAATAAAGGAGCTTTTTCTGTAGTAAAAGAATGGGTTGGAATAATAGTAACAGCCCTTATAATAGCAGGTGTAGTAGTTCAGTTTGTTAGACCTACAAGAGTTGATGGAGAATCAATGCTTTCTACACTTCAGGATAGAGATTATCTAATAGTAAATACTATAAAATATAAAATAGGAGATCCAAAGAGAGGGGATATTATAATATTTGACACAGATATGCCTATTGATGGATACTCAGATTTGTCTGTGGAAACAAGAAACCCACTTAGAAGAGCTATGGACTTTATTCTTCACGATGACAGCAGAGGTAAAGACCTTGTAAAAAGGGTAATAGGTGTTGGTGGAGACCATGTACAGATATCTAACGGAGAAGTTAGAGTAAATGGTGAAGTAATAGATGAGCCTTATTTAGATGAAGGAATGTACACAGAAGGAGATGTCGATGTTGTAGTTCCTGAAGGAAAGGTATTCGCAATGGGAGATAATAGAGTAAATAGCTTAGATAGTAGATTCCCAGAAGTTGGATTAATAGACGAAAAAGATATAATGGGCCATGTTATGCTTAGACTATTCCCAATGTCTAGCTTTGGCTTTGTAGATTAATTTTAAGGAATTAGAAAAATGAGAATAGGTGTAGCTTGTTTATACTATGAAATAGAAAAAACTCTAGAGATTATAGAGCGAAATAGAGATTTTATCAATCATTTAGAAATAGGGATAGACACAGTTGCTCAAATTAACAAGGTAGCTCCTTTTATCGACAAGATAGAGGAGCTTGGCTTGTCTATTGGAGTACATTTGGCTATGGAGATAAATACATGTGAGGAAATAGAGTGTATTAGAATCTCTTGGGCAAAATTCTGTGTTGATATGTGTAGAGGTGTTGAATTTTTAAAACCAGTATATTTAAATTTGCATATGGGATATGCTATGAAGAATAGATATTTAAATAATAAAAAGAGATATCTAAATAATTCTGTGGATTTCTTTTTTAAACTAGAAGAAAATTTGCAAAGGTTATCAAGAGTTCCTGTGATAACTGTGGAAAACTCATACAGTTTAAATGGTGGAGATTTGATGAATACAGGGATATCCACAGGAGAATTTGAGTATATTTTTGAAAATACAAATAAAATAAGGGCAAAAGTTGATATGCCTTACTTTTGCTTTGATACAGGGCACTGTATTTTAAGTGGAGATGACTATTCTACTCTTAAAGAATATACAAAGGTTGTTCATATTAGTGATTGCAGCGGTGAAGTAGACGATCATGTTGAAATTTTCTCCGGTAGACTTACAGGGGAAGAGCTGCAAGCAGCAATAGATATGAGTCCAGATTACGCAGTAATAGAGGTTAAATCAGAGTATTTGGAGAATAGTATAACTAGGGTTAAAGAATTTTTTAAAATAATATAACAATAAGTAAGTGTTAAATAAACAATTTGGGAGGTTTGAGATGGGAGTAATAGAAGTTAAAGTTGACGGAAAAATTGAAAAATTTGAAAGAAAAAATAGAGATTATTTACTTCTTTCTGAAATAGCAGATGAGTTTAATGAAGCACATGATGGAGTTGTAACTGCAGCGATAAAAGGGAAATCTCTTTGTGATTTATACGAAAAAGTATACAACGGTGAAGAGGTAGAGCTTTTAGATTTTTATAATGAAGATGGAGCTAGAGTGTACTTTAGAGGTCTTTCTTTTGTATTTATAACAGCTTGCAGAAAACTTTATGAAAAAATGGAAGTTACAGTAGAGCACTCTTTATCAAATGGTGTCTACTATAGTATGGATATAGGTAGAGAACTTACAGATAAAGATATAGAAGATATAAAAAATAAAATGAGAAATATAGTAGCTGAAGATTGTCCGATTAAAAAGGTTGTAATGGATAAATTGGATGCTGGACAGATTTTTAGAATACTTAGTAGAGAAGATAAAGCAGAACTTATAGAAAATAAGGATGAAGAGAATGCAAAAATATATGTGTGTGAAGGTTATATAGATCATTTTTATGGGATGATGCCACCTTCTACAAAATATATGGATGTATTTGATGTAGTTAAATACAAAAAAGGTGTTGTTCTTATGGGGCCATCAGAAGATGATGCACTAGTTCCAGAGAAGTTTATAGATCAGCCTAAGCTATCAAATATTTACGATGAGTCTGAAGATTGGGCGGCAAAATTAGGTGTAATGAATGTAATAGATTTAAATAGAATAATTGAATCTGGAGAGTCAGGAGATGTTATAAGAACTGTTGAAGCACTTCATGAGAAGAAGATTTCTCAGATTGCCGATATGATAAAAGAAAGAAACAGTAGAGTTATTTTAATAGCAGCTCCTTCATCATCAGGTAAGACAAGTTTTGCACACAGACTTTCTATACAGATGAGGGTTAGTGGAGTAAAATCTAGAGCAATTTCTTTAGATGATTACTTTATAGAAAGAGAGCATACACCTCGTAAGGCAGATGGTTCTTATGACTATGAATCTATAAATGCTATAGATGTTGAAAAATTCAATGAAGACATGAACACGCTTTTAAGTGGTGGAGAAATTGAGATAATAAGATACGATTTTAAAACTGGTAAGAGAGTGTTTACTGGAGAGATGATGTCTATTGGAGAAAATGAATCTATAATAATCGAGGGAATACATGGACTAAATCCTAAATTAACTGCTCATATAGATGATAGTAAAAAATTTAGAATATATATAAGTGCATTAACTCAGATAAATCTTGATTCTCACAACAGAATACCTACAACAGATTTAAGACTTATAAGAAGAATTGTAAGGGACTCTAATTTTAGAGGATATAGTGCAGAAGATACTATAAAAAGTTGGAAGAATGTAAGAGAGGGAGAAAAAGAGAATATATTCCCTTATCAAGAAGAGGCAGATGCTATGTTTAATTCAGCGTGTGTATACGAAATTTCAGTATTAAAGAAATATGTAGAGCCACTTTTAAAGGAAGTAGATCCAGAAAGTATAGAATATATTGAGGCAGCAAGAATACTTAGCTTTATACAATACTTTGCTACGATAGAGGATGTTTCTGATATACCATCAACATCTATTGTCAGAGAATTTATTGGAGGAAGCAAAATAGTTTAATGACATAAAATTTTTTTTTGACAATATAAGGATTGGTAATATATAATTGAGAGTAGTATGATTTATATTAAAAAATTTTTTTAGGAGAGAAAATTATGAAAGAGGTAATGGTTTTAAGAGATTTAGAATGTATAAAAGCTGTGGCGCATCCAAAAAGAATAGAAATATTAAACCAGTTCAAAAATTCTCCACTATCTGCTAAACAATTGTCAGAAATTTTAGAAGAACCTCATGCAAAAATAAACTACCATATAAAGATGCTTTATAAGGTGGGGATATTAGATTTAGTAGAGGAAAAAATAAAATCAGGAATAGTTGAAAAATACTATTATCCAACAGCTAAAAGTATAGAGATAGGGAAGAATGTTTTTAATTTTTCATTAGCAGGAAAAATTGAAGGAGAAACTGATGAGTTCTATGTAAATAAGTTTGAAGATGTTAGCGAAGCGTTTTTCAATGCTGCTGAAGCTGGAAAATTAAGTGGATCTAATATAGAAGATTTCCACAATGTAGAATTATCAAAAGAAGAAGCTGAAGAAATAAAAGAAACTCTTCGTGCAAAATTAGAGGAAATATCAGCTAGAGAAAACAGAGATGCTGATAGAGAACGTTACGAAGTAGCTTTTGTTTCTATACCAGAAAAATAGAAATTATGATATGTAAGATATAACAAGGGATATCTAGTTAATTTGTGGTTAATTAGAATCCCTTATTTTTTTGTTTTGGTTATTATATAATTTTTAGGGTATAAGAATGTATATGAAATTACGAAATTTATAATTTATTAGGAGGATTATTTATGTTTACTATAGGTGCACATGTTTCAATACCAAAAGGTTTTAAAAAGGCAGCTCAGATTTCTGTGGATATAGGAGCAAATACGTTCCAGTTTTTCAGTAGAAATCCAAGAGGTGGAAATGCAAAAGAATTTAATGAAAAGGATATGGATGCGTTTCAGAAGATTAGAGAGGAAAATAATTTTGGAAAATTATTAGCACATGCTCCATATACTATGAATTTAGCAGCTGCAAATGAAGATACTTATGAATTTGCAAAGATGGTTATTAGAGAAGATGTTAAGAGAATGGATTCAATAGGTGTTGAGTACATTTGTTTCCATCCAGGAAGCCATGTAGGTGGTGGAGTTGAAGAAGGTACTAGAAAGATAATAGAAGGGCTTAATCAGGCTATAACTGGAGATGAGAATATAACTGTACTTCTTGAAACTATGTCTGGAAAAGGTACTGAGATAGGAAGAAGTTTTGAGGAGATAAGAGCTATAATAGACGGCGTTGAGCATAATGAAAGAATAGGTGTATGTATGGATACATGTCATATATTCTCTGCTGGATACGATATAGTTAATGATTTAGATGGTGTTTTAGATGAGTTTGATAGAGTGATTGGTCTTGATAGATTAAAGACTATACATTTGAATGATAGTATGATGCCTTTTGGAAAGCATAAGGATAGACATGCTGGTATAGGTGAAGGAGAGATTGGGATGAAGGCTCTTTTAGAGGTTGTTAATCATCCTAAATTAAGAGATATTCCATTCTTCTTGGAAACTCCTTATGATGATGAGGGACATGGAAGAGAAATTGCAATGCTAAAAGAAAATAGATAATATAAATAAAGATTAAAACACTAAAAAATTATTACGACATCTTATTGAATTATCTATTTTCTTATATTGAAATTTCTACATAAAGAAAAGTTTTTTAGAATAAAATAATTACAATCTAATTGTCAAAAATTATAGCTTATTTTTCGTTATCTTTTTTTACTATGTTATATTCTATAGCATATTCTGATGCGGGGTATAGTTCTATTTCTACTCTAGGGTTTTCTTTGTCTATGAAGTCAAATAGCATTACAGGTTTTAGTTGTTTGTCGTTTTTTATTATTCCGCTTTTTTCTAGTCCGTCACAGATGCTTTTTGGATAGTTGTGAAGATCCCCCATTTTTTTGTTTGGGAAGTATAGTTTCATGACTGTTATTAGGTTTTCTTCTATTTGTTCACCTTGATATTGTTGGTTTACGTATCCTGCAATCATGTTTTCGTAAGCTAGATATTTTGAATATTTACCTTTTGCTGGCATCCAAGCCTGTCCATTTACGTTATGTAGTTTGAAATTAGACTTACTTATTGGTCTACCAGGTATTACCAGTTTTATCATAATTTACCACCTTTTTTTAATTTGTGTTATCATATTAATAATAACATTATACTTTTTTAGTGATGTTAAATCAAATTGAATGTTTCTGAAGTAAAAAGGAGGAGGCATTTTTGTTAATTAAGGATGATTTTGAAGGTAGAGAGTTAAAATCAAGAAACGAGATTGTAAAGTCAATTTTTTTAGAGTATGGAGTGGATTATTGTGGAATTGCTCCAGTAAAATTTGGAAATGAGATTAGAGATATTTTGCAGAAGAGAGCAGATGAGAATCATCTTAGCGGTATGGAAGAGAGTGATATAGATAAAAGGCTTGATGCTACTTTGATAATGGAGGATGCAAAGTCGATAATAGTTGCAGCTTTTCCTTATTACTGTGGGGATGTAAATGACTCTAATATTTCTTGTTATTGTAGAGGATACGATTATCATTTAGTAATTAGGGGTATAATGAACAGTATCTGTGAAAAAATACAGGAAAAATTTTCGAATGGGGAAAATGATACACAGGAAAATTCTATAAAAACAGAGATATTTGTAGATAATGGTCCGCTTGTTGACAGGTATTTGGCCTATATTTCAGGGATAGGATTTTGGGGGATGAATGGTAGTATAATAACTGATAAATATGGATCATATGTATTTATTGGTTATATTGTTACAAACTTAGATATAGAAAAAGATGTTCCTTTGGAAAAGACCTGCTTAAAATGCGGAAAATGTATAAAGAGCTGTCCAGGAAATGCACTTCTTGAAGGCTATGATATGGATGCTAAAAAATGTATTTCTTATATAACCCAAAAGAAAGGCGAGCTTAGTGACGATGAAAAGAATATAATCAAGGAAAATAAAATTATTTTTGGATGTGATATGTGTCAAAAGGTATGTCCTCATAATAAGAATATTGAAATGACAAATATTGAAGAATTTAAAAATGATTTAATTGAAAAGCTTGATTTAGAGGAGATAAATCGGATATCAAATAAAGAATTTAAAAGAAGATATTATAATAGAGCATTTTCTTGGAGAGGAAAGGGAATTATAAAGAGAAATCTTGAGATATTGGAGGAAGATTAATGGGAAAAAGTAGTGAAGAGATAAAAGAAATTTTAGATTTATTAGAGATTCAGTATCCTGATGCTGAGTGTGAATTGCATTATACGACGCCTTTTGAATTGTTAGTTGCGACAATTCTTTCTGCTCAGTGTACAGATGTCAGAGTAAATAAGGTAACAGATGAAATGTTTAAAGTTTGCAATACACCGAAACAGTTTGCAGATCTTTCTGAGGAAGAAATAGGAGAGATGATAAAAACTTGTGGGCTTTACAAAAGTAAGGCTAAAAAAATAAAGATGACATCAGAAATTTTATACAACGATTACAACTCAGAGGTTCCAGACTCATTAGAAGAACTAGTAAAGCTTCCAGGTGTAGGAAGAAAAACTGCGGGAGTTGTTTTAAGTAATGCATTTGGGCATCCTGCGATTCCAGTAGATACTCATGTTTTTAGAATAGTAAATAGAATAGGAATTGTCGAAACTTCTACTCCTGAAAAAACAGAATTTGAACTTATGAAAGTTCTTCCTAAAGAAAGATGGTCAAAAGCACATCATTTATTTATCTTTTTAGGAAGAAGAATGTGTAAGGCTAGAAAGCCAGAATGTACCGACTGCCCGATAAAAAAGCATTGTAATTATTTTTTAGAGATAGTAAAATAAAAGACTGAGAATACTTTATAATGAGGAATACTATTGAATAAAATAAATGCTTTATAGGAATAGTATATATGTAGGAGGAAGATAGATGGCAATTAATATAGTTTTAGTTGAGCCTGAAATACCACATAATACAGGCAATATAATAAGAACATGTGCAGTTACAGGTGCAAAATTACACCTTGTAAAACCATTAGGATTTGAATTAACAGATAAACATCTTAAAAGATGTGGTCTTGATTATTGGGATATAGCAGATGTTAAGATATATGAAAACTTTGAAGAACTAGAAGCTCAGAATCCAGATGCACAGTATGTTTTAGGGACAAGTAAGGTCAAAAGAACTCATACTGATGTAGAATATAAAGATGGATGTTTTCTTGTTTTTGGAAGCGAAACAAAAGGTTTATCTAAAGAAATAATAGAAAGACATATAGAGGATTGTGCAAGAATCCCTATGCTTGATTTAGAAAGAGCTAGATGTTTAAACCTTTCTAATGCTGTTGCAGTTATGACATACGAAGCGCTTAGACAGCTAGATTACCCAGGAATGAGATAATAAACAGGAGGAGAATGGATATGAGTAAAATTAAAATAATATGCGATAGTCTTTGTGATTTAGACAAAAGCATAGTTGAAAAAAATGATATAGAAATGATACCACTAACTGTGATAATCGGGGAAAAAGAATACAGAGATGGTATAGATATTTCAAAAGATGATTTTTATAAAATGTTAAGAAATGAAAATGTATATCCAAAAACATCTCAGGTAACTTATGGACAGTTTAAAGAAGTGTTTGGTAAATACAATTCAGAAGATACTAGCATATTATATATAGCTGCATCTTCTTCAGCAACTGGAACTTGCCAGAGTGCAATAATGGCAAAAAATGATATGTCAGGAGATATAAGAGTTTTCGATTCTCAGCAGGTTTGCTACGGTATAGCTAGATACGTTATAGAGGCAATAAAATTAAGAGATGAAGGAAAAACTATAGATGAGATATTAGAAGCACTTGAAGCTATGAAAGAAAAAGTATTTGTAATGTTCTGCACAGATACACTTGAATACCTTCAGAAAGGTGGAAGAATTTCTTCTACTAAAGCAGCTATAGGAAATATATTAAATATTAAACCTATATTATACGTTAAAGATGGTTTAGTATCACAGTTATCTCAGGTTAGAGGTAAAAGAAATTTAGTATCTAAAATGGTAGAATTAACAAAGGACAAATGTGGAGATCTTTCAGGACAGACTGCATATGTGGGATATACTGATAATGATGAGGATGAAATAAAGAAATTTATGGATTGTGTAAAAGAAGAACTTCATCCGGATAATATAGAGTTATTCCAGATAGGAACAGGAATAGGAACTCATTCAGGTCCTGGAGCAATGGGAATTATTTGCCTAAAGAAATAGAATAATTATTTTTAGGGAGGATAAGATGAGGTTAAAAAAATTTATAATTTCATCTCTTTCGGCTGTTATGATTGCTACTAGCCTTGGTGGTTGTAGTATGATTAATAAAGAAAAGGAAAAAGAGGAGCCAGTATCGGATTTAGTAAATGTAACTCTTTTGACTGATGCAGAAGGTGGAGCAGGGGAAACACTTATTTCATCAGCAAGAGCAGGTCTTGAAGAAGCTGAATCTGGTCTTGGTATAGATGGAAGATTTATAAAATGTTCAAGTAAAGACGATATAAAGAGTAATATAGAGGTTCTTGTAAAGGGAGGAAAAACTTCTCTAATAATAGGAGCAGGACCTAGATTTGAAAATATAATAAGTGTATACGCTAAAAAATATCCTAATCAGGATTTTGCATTAATAGATGCTACAGTTGATGGAGATATGCCTAAGAATTTAACTAGCATAACATTTGATGATGAAAGATCTGGGTTTATAGCTGGATTTATAGCAGGAAAGATGACTGCTAAAAATAAAGTGGGATATATAAGTGGAACAAGTGGAAGTAGTGAAAAAGCGTATAGACAAGGTTTTGAAAAAGGTCTAAAAAAAGCCAATGATAAAAATCCAGAAATTATATCTAGAAATGTAAATATATATGAATCTTATGAGGATGCAAAAAATGCATTTGTGGATGTAGAATATTATGGAGCAGATATATTATTTGCACCTACAGAGGATGATTCAAAGGCAGCTATAGATTCAATTAATAGCAATTATTCAAAAATTATAGCCGTTAATAAAGATCAGTACCATTATTCTAAAGATAAGGTGGTTGCATCTATAACAAAAAGCTATTCAAAGGCTGTTTATGATTTATGTGCCATGGTATACGATGGGGGAGATTCTTTTAAAGGTGGAAAAAATACTCAATATGGTGTAGCTGAAAAAGCAATAGCTTTAGCTCCATCTACAGAAAATACAGTTCCACCGGATGTACTTAGCTCATTGAGCAAGGCATTAAAAGAAGAATACTCTTCAGGAAACTAGAAAAATCAAAAAATAGAAAGATTTTTAAAAAAAGTTTCAAAAATGATAAAAAAATAACTTTAAAAACTATATAAAAAAACTTTTATGTGTAAAAAAAGGCAAGGTATTTATAAAAATATCTTGCCTTTTTTGATGAATTATGTTATATAAGTTTAAAAAGAAAGAATTAAAAAAAGATTCTGAAAACTAATTGACAACTTGCAAAATGGAGTGTATAATCTAATTAAAGAAAAAGATAAAAACACTTTTTCAAAAACAAAACTAAATCTAATAAAAAGATTAAGTTAATTGGAAGATTTGGATAGAATCCAAAAATAAGAAAAAAGAAAGTGGTGGGTCCAATGAAAATATAAAGAATATATATCAGTAAATTGAATTATAAGATACTTAATTATATATTTAAAATATATAAAAGTATATAAAGTAAAAATGGATGGCAATCAATATACAGATATATAATACAAAATAAAAAAATCTATTCTCTAAACATTAAAGCAATTAAACTTCATCCAGCAAAAAGTAGTAACGGAAATAAAACCTCCGAGAAAAAGTAGTTCAAAGTTACATTAATCGCATTATAATCTAATATAATAAAAAATATAAACTAAAATAATTTGCAAAAAGGTTAATTAAAACTATTAATTAATTATAAAATCTAAAAAGGACAGGTAACAAAAATGGTAAAGAAAAACGGTGATACATTATAGACACCATCTCTAGAAGGTCAAAGAAAATTGGCAAAGATGGTGTCTATAATTTTTTTTGTTTATAAAGAGATTTATTAGTTTTTTGTTGGATCAAATTAATTGATATAAGATTTTTGGAGCAGGATAAATTAGTTGAAATAGCGAAACAAAAAAATAAAATAAATTCAAAAAATATTCTGAAAAATAGTTGACAACTTGCAAAACTGGGAGTATAATTTAATTAAACAAAAAGATAAAAGATTTTTAAAATAAATCTAAATCAAAAAATAGCTAAAGTAGCAAATATAAAAAGAAAGTGGTGAGTCCAATGAAAAGTTAAGAATTAAACAAAAACATCCAGCATAGAGTTTACATTAGCCATTACAAATTAAAACCTCCAATATTACAAAATTAAAAAAGCACTACAAAGAAGTTAAAACTAAAGGGTAAAGCAAGTGAATCTTAAAAAAGATTCGTTATATACTAACAAATGTTATAAAAAATAACATATTGATTAAATAGATAAAATCATCTAAACAGAAAAAAATATAAGCGAATTTAATTAGATGATATAAAAAATAATATTACAATTAAAATTAATATAGATTGTGGAAAAGGAAAGGTAAAAAATATGATAATAAAGAAAAACGGTGACATATTATAGACACCATCTCATAAGCAAAAGCTGAAAGAGATGGTGTCTATTTTTTTATTTTTTGAAAGAATACAAGTATAGGATAATAAAAAAGAGATTGAATCTTAAAGAAACAATCTCTTTCAGTCTATTATTTATTCAGTTTTAAGTTGTACTATTTAATTTTAGTACTGGTTCATAGATTCTAATACATCTAGAACGAATTCGTAGCAGTTTTTAGTTGATGGTATGCTTAAATGTTCTTTTTCAGAGTGAACATCGAACATATCTGGTCCTATAGATATAGCTTCTACACCTTCCATTTTGTCAAGAAGAAGACCACATTCAAGTCCTGCATGTATAGCTATTATTTTTGGTTCATTGCCAGTTAATTTTTTCCAAGAAGTTGTACATATTTTTTCTATAGTTGAGTGAGGAATTACTTCCCAAGCTGGGTATCCTGCTATTATTTCGAATTTGCATCCTAAAGAAGCTGCAAGTAATTCAACTCTCTTAGCTATTTCTTCTTTTATAGATTCTTTAGCACTTCTTATAGAGAAAGTAACTTTAATCTGATCTCCAACGTTTTCAACTATAGCCATATTAGTTGAACTTTCTGGAAGAGAAGTATCAAGAGATCCATCTTCATTAACTGTGTAAGAATTAACACCATGTGGTAATAAAGTTAATAATGTTAATAGTTTTGTTTTGAATTCATCAGTGTAAACTTTTTCAACTGAAACATCTTCAAATACTAAGTTCATGTGAGGTTCAGAAACTGCGAATTCAGCTCTCATTTTGTTGTATAATGCTTCTAATTCAGCTTTAACAGCATCAACATCTTCTACTAATATAACAGCTTCTGCGTGATTTGGTATAGCATTATGCATAGTACCACCAGTTAAGTCCGCTAAATCGAAATCAACTGAAAGCTGAGTTAACATTCTTACAACTAATTTAGTTGCATTAGCTCTCTGTAACTGTATTTCCTGTCCTGAATGTCCACCAAGTAAATCAGTAACAGAGAATTTTACTGCTTTTTTGCAGCTACAAGCTTCTTTATATTCTTTGTCTAAAGTTAGAAGTGGAGTTTTACCACCAGCACATCCTATAGTGAAGAATCCTTCTTCTTCAGAGTCTATATTTAAAAGATATTTACCTTTTAATAAAGAAGTATCTAGTGCATAAGCACCGTCCATTCCACTTTCTTCGTTTATTGTGAATACAGCTTCTAATGCTGGGTGTTTTAAAGTATTGTCTTCTAATATAGCTAAAGACATAGCTATTGCTATACCGTCATCAGCACCAAGAGTAGTGTTGTTAGCGTATATCATGTCATCAACTATTTTCATTTCTATTGGATCAGTGTCGAAGTTATGGTTAGATCCTTTTCCTTTAACTGGAACCATATCCATGTGTCCCTGAAGTATAACTGTTGGGCAGTTTTCATATCCTTCAGTAGCTGGTTTTCTGATTATTATGTTACCAACTTTATCCTGGATAGTTTCTAATCCTAATTTTTCACCGAATTCTTTTAACCAGTTACTAACTGCTTCTTCATGATATGAAGCTCTTGGTATCTGGTTCATTGCTTCGAAGTTTTCGAAAACTCTTTTTGGTTCTAAGTGTCCTAATACATTTGACATTTGTAAAATCCTCCTGAATAAAATAATAATAAATAAAAGTGCTTTTGTATTATACAAATTTTGTATGTTTATGTATAATATTAAATAGCTACATTAACAGTATAATACAAAAATAAAAAAAAAACATTGGAAAACGTCAAATTTATATTGAAATCTGAAAATTTTTTAAAAAAGAAAAAACGATTTTCTCAATATGTCCTAAAATTCAACGTTTTATAAATAAATATAAATTATATTAAATTTAATTGATAAAAAATTTTGATTAATAAATTTAAAAAATTTTAGAAAGAGGGGGAAATATGGATAATAAATCATTTAGAGTTCTTGAGTTTGATAAAATAATAGAAATTTTAAAAACAAAAGCATCGTCATCTTTAGGACTTCATAAAATAGAAAATTTAGAACCAAGTTCTGATTTTGAAGAAGTACAGTATAGATTGCAAGAAACTACAGAGGCACAGTCTATTTTAATAAAGAGAGGACATGTAAACTTAGGTGGGATACACGATGTTTTAGATAAGGTAAAGAGAGCGGAAATAGGAGCATCGCTTGATCCAGGAAGTTTATTAATGGTTGCTGATACGTTGAGAGCAGCTAGAGTATTATCTAATAGCTTATCTGGAGATGGGGAAGAAGAGGATTTTAACTATCCTATAATACAATCACTTGCTACATCTCTTTACATACATAGAGAAATAGAAGACGCAATATACAATGCAATAGTTAGTGAAATAGAGATAGCAGATAGTGCATCTTCTACACTTAGGGATATAAGAAGAAAAATCGTACAAAAAAATCAGTCTATAAGATCAAAACTAAACACTATAATATCTTCAGCTACATACCAGAAATACTTACAGGATAGTATTATTTCTATGAGAGGAGATAGATTTGTTGTACCTGTAAAAGCAGAATACAGATCTGTTGTTGCAGGTATAGTACACGACCAGTCATCATCTGGAGCAACGCTATTTATAGAGCCTATGAGTATAGTTGAGATGAACAACGAACTTAGAAAGTTAAAATTAGATGAACAGGAAGAAATAGAAAGAATTCTTGCTGAATTATCTAAGATGATAGGTGAAATAGCTAGAGAAATAATATCAAATCAAGAAATACTAGAAAAAATAGACTTTATATTTGCAAAAGGTAAACTTTCATTAGAAATGAAGGGGATAGATCCAAAGCTTAATAAGGATAAAAGCTTTGTAATAAAAAATGGACGTCATCCATTGCTAGATCCTAAAAAAGTTGTTGCAAATACAATATATCTTGGAGATGAATTCCACACATTAGTTATAACAGGACCAAATACAGGTGGTAAAACAGTAACTATTAAAACTGTAGGTTTATTTGCACTTATGACACAGAGTGGTCTACATATACCTGCTGATTTTGGAAGTAGTATGTGTGTATACGACAATATATTTGCAGATATAGGTGATGAACAGAGTATAGAACAGAGTTTATCTACATTCTCATCTCATATGACTAGAATTGTATCTATATTAGATAAGGTTACAGAAGATTCTTTAGTAATATTTGACGAACTTGGAGCAGGAACAGATCCAGTAGAAGGTGCAGCACTTGCAATAGCAATACTAGAAGATGTTCGGATGGCAGGAGCAAAATGTATAGCTACTACTCATTACAGTGAACTTAAAAACTATGCCCTTACTAAAAAAGGTGTTGAAAATGCTGCGGTTGAGTTTGATGTTGAAACATTAAGTCCTACATATAGACTTCTTATAGGAGTGCCAGGAAAATCTAATGCCTTTGAAATATCGAAAAAATTAGGGCTTAGCGAATTTGTTATAAATAGAGCTAAAGAATTTATAAATACAGAAAATATAGAACTTGAAGACCTTCTTCAGAATGTAGAAAAGAATAGAATAAAAGCAGAAGAAGATAGAGCAGAAGCTGAAAAATTAAAAACTGAAATACAGATGATAAGAGATGCTGAGGCTGAAAAACTAGAAAAACTAACTAATCAGAAAGAAAAGATGATGGAAAGAGCTAGAAGTGAGGCATTCTCTATAACAAGACAGGCGAAAGAAGAAGTAGACGAAATAATAAAACGTCTTAGAGAATTAGAGCAAGAAAGAGCATCTAAAGAAAAGAATAGACAGATTGAACAGCTTAGAAAAGAATTGACGGATTCAATGGGAAGTTTACAGCCTACTGTTAAAAGTATGATAGTGCCTAAAGTAGCTTCAAAAGAAATTAAAAATTTAAAAGCTGGTGAAGATGTAAAAGTAATTACACTTAATCAGGAAGGTACAGTTGTTTCAGCTGATGATAAAAAGAAAGAAGCTGTTGTTCAGATTGGTATAATGAAGATGACATTGCCATACAAATCTCTTCAGAGAATTAAAAATCAGCAACAGGCTACAGTTACTAAGAAAACTAGAAGTGTAATAAAGGCAAAATCAGGAAGAGTAAAAGGAGAAGTTGATTTAAGAGGAATGAATCTTGAAGAGGCAACTCTTGAACTTGAAAAGTATCTTGATGATGCTACAGTTGCAGGTTTAGAACAGGTGACTGTAATACATGGTGTTGGGACTGGAGTATTAAAGACAGGACTTCAGGATGTTCTTAAAAAGAATAAACATGTAAAGAAAAAAAGACCGGGTGGATACGGTGAAGGTGGCGTAGGTGTCACAATTGTAACATTAAAATAATATATTCAAAGAAAAAGGTGAGGTTCATCAAACGCGCCAGGCTTCGACGATTTTTTTAAATCTCGGACGTTGTTCGAGGCTAATGTAAAAATAGTCTGTAGATTGTTGCTGTTTGATTGAACCCCACCTTTTTTCTATGTAATAAAATTATTTTAATGGTACGAAATTGTTACATAAAATTATAAACATACTTTTTAAAGGTTTAATAGTAAAATATTTTGGGACAAGAGTGTGTAGATAAATGTATAATTAGTATATGAGAGAGATATTATTTTATTAGTTTTAATATAGATTAGGAGGATGAGGTTATGATAGTTGTTTCAGCTTGTTTAGTTGGAGAAAATTGCAAGTACAGTGGTGGAAATAATAGAAATGATGCGGTTTTAGGTTATTTAGAAGGAAAGGAATATATAACAATTTGTCCAGAGTGCACAGGAGGTCTTTCTACTCCAAGAGAGCCTGCAGAGATAATAGGTGGAGAAGGAAAAGATGTAATAGATGGAAATTGTAAGGTTATATCTAGAGTGGGAGTAGATGTTACAAAAGAGTATATGAAGGGTGCTCAGATTAGTTTAGATGAGGCTAAGAAAAACAATGTTGAGTTAGCGATATTGAAAGAAGGAAGTCCTTCTTGTGGTGTTAATAAGATACACAATGGTGAGTTTAAAGGAATAAAGAAAGTTGGGAAAGGTGTAACTGCAGCATTATTTGAAATGAACGGAATAAGAGCTATTAGCGAGAAAGATTTAGAACAGAAAAGATAAAAATAAATGAAAATAAAAAATGATATATTAAATTGTCTAAACACCTTGAAAAATAGTTGAAATTGTTTTAACATAGAGAGATAAGTGTAAGTATGTAAAATCGAAAAAATATGATTTTTGTACGGAAAATATAAAGAAAATTAATAATATATAAAGAAAATATTTGAGGAGGAAGAAATAATGGATTTTAAATTAGAAGTAGCTTCTGCTTTAAAGGAACAGATAGAAGACCTTACTTTAGAAGAAATACAGAGCTATATAGAAATACCACCTAATAAAGAAATGGGAGATTATGCATTCCCTTGTTTTAAATTAGCTAAAATATTTAGAAAAGCTCCAAATATGATAGCTGAAGATATAGCAGGAAAGATAGAACCAAAAGGATCTATATCAAAAGTTGTTCAGTTAGGAGGATATGTGAACTTCTTCGTTGACAAATCAAAATTAGCTGAAACAGTTATAAATAAAGTTCTTACTGAAAAAGAAAACTACGGTAAAAGTGAATTAGGAAAAGGTAAAACTGTTGTAGTTGACTTCTCTTCTCCTAACATAGCAAAACCATTCCATATAGGACATATAAGAACTACAGTTATAGGTAATGCACTATACAAAATATACAATTCTCAGGGATACAATATGGTTAGAATAAACCATCTTGGTGACTACGGAACACAGTTCGGTAAATTAATAGTAGCATTCAAATTATGGGGAGATAAAGAAACAGTAGAAAGCAACCCAATACCAGAATTATTAAAATTATACGTAAGATTCCACGATGAAGCTGAAGTACATCCAGAAATGGAAGATGAAGCTAGAGCATGGTTTACAAAACTAGAAAACGGTGATGAAGAAGCTAAAGCTTTATGGCAGTGGTTCAGAGATGAAAGTTTAAAAGAATTCTCAAGAGTTTACGACCTTTTAGACATAGAATTCGACTCATACGCAGGAGAAAGTTTCTATTCAGATAAAATGGATAGAGTAATAGATTTAATAAAAGAAAAAGGATTACTAGAAGAATCTGAAGGAACAAATATAGTAAATCTTGATGCATATAATTTAACTCCAGCTCTTATAACTAAAAAAGACGGTTCAACATTATATATGACAAGAGATTTAGCAGCTGCTATATACAGAAAAGAAACTTATGATTTCGACAAATGTTTATATGTAGTTGGTTCTCAGCAGGCACTTCACTTCCAGCAGTTATTCAAAGTACTAGAACTTATGGGATACGAATGGTCTAAAGACCTTGTTCACGTTCCATTTGGTATGGTTGCTCTTGAAAGTGGAACAATGTCTACTAGAAAAGGTAGAGTAGTATTCCTTGAAGACGTTTTAAAACAGGCAATAGAAAAAACTAAAGATATAATACTTACTAAGAATCCTAACGCTGAAAATGTTGATGAAATAGCTAAACAGGTAGGTGTAGGTGCAGTAGTATTCCAGGAATTATCAAACAGCAGAATAAAAGACTACACATTCTCTTGGGATAAAACACTTAGCTTTGATGGAGAAACTGGACCTTATGTACAGTACACTCACGCTAGATGTTGTGCAGTATTAAGAAAAGCTAACGAAGAGGTTACTTCTGATATAGATTACAGCCTACTTTCTGATGAAGGAAGCTCAGAAGTTCTAAAAGTTATAGAATCATTCAACAAATGTATACTTGCATCAATGAAGAAAAATGAGCCTCATATAGTAACAAGATTTGTACTAGATCTTGCTCAGGCATTCAATAAATTCTATCATGACAACCCAATACTTGTAGATGATGCGGAATTAAGAAAAGCAAGACTTGCTCTTGTTGAAGCTACAAGACAGTCAATAGAAAATGGTCTTGCATTATTAGGAATGCACGCACCACATAAAATGTAGTTTTTAGATTTAAAGTAGTTTAGAGTAAAGAGAGAGGTTTATTTTTATAAGCCTCTTTTTTTAAATTAGAGGTGAAATTATGGAAAATCAAATAGATAGTATTGTAAAAAATGCCTATATAAGTGCGTTTGATACAGATAGTGATATAATAAAAATGTTGATGCTTGTAAATACAAAATGTTTGATAGATGATTTTAAGCAGAGATATTTATTTGTAGATAATAACAGACTTAGAGATGAGCTTAGATATTATAAGTTTTATGGAGCTGAGTACAATGGTGAAAATCTTTTAAATATTTTTCTTCCGGTAATATTGGGAAATAATGCTGGAGAAAAATGTGATAAAGAGCTTGTTGAGCTTGTAAAAAAATATGTAATGTATTTTAAGATTGAAAATAAATATAGTGAATATTTAATTGCAACGTTGATTTACAGTGAATTAATTCATAATTTATTAAAAAATCCATCTATTGAGTATGATGAGATAATGGACATGATAAAAGAAAGAGTGATTTCTTTAAATATAGATATGGAAAAATCTGATGTTGTAAAATTCCAGATGTACAGAATTGGTCTTATAAAAACTATAGATGAGTATAAAGATGGAAAAAGAGATTCTAGTGATGATATATGCTCAGGATTACTTGATGCTATTTTTGATATATATGTAGAGGATAGAGAGGAAAAGTCTGATATAGATTCAATAAAAAAAGTCCTATTCTCGCTATTAGGTCAAAAGATTTCAACGGAAATAGAGAATATAGACTTTGTGGATTCCATGGCTGAATATACTGTAAAACTTAAAAAATATAAAATTAATAAAAAAGAGTATCATGCTAAGGCAAATCCTCTGGAAATTATTTCGTTAAATGAGGGTGATTCGATTCAAGACCCTATATTAAACAAGCTTACAGTAAAATCAAAGATTATAAATGGAAATTTATTAAAAATAAATGTGCAAGCTAAATCAGGAGAGTACTGCTTTAGATTTGCTAAAAAATCTTAATTAGAATTATTCTGATTTAGATTCGATATAAGAAAGAAATTCTTCTTCAGTTGTTTCAGTAAGGAAACAAAGCTCTTTTACAAGATTATTTCTAAGATCGCCAAATACATTTAGTTTAGTATTTTCGTTAGTGTATTCAAGGGCTTTTATTATAAGAAGAAGATCTTGAACAGATAAATCATTAAGTGAGACTTTTTCGAATTTTTCCATGATAGCTATCCTTTCTGTCAAAATAGACGATTATAATATATTACCTACAATTATTATAATAATAAAATAAAGAACAAAATACAAGGAAAGAAGAGAATGTTGCAATATTAAACTGAAATAGATGAAAATATTGCAAAAATAAATATAAAAAGAATTTTGGAGGGTGATTTTTTGAAGATATTACTTACAACCCTTAACTCTAAATTTATACACACAAATTTAGCGATAAGATATTTAAAAGAATTTGCAAAAGACGTGCAGGAAACAGAAATAAGAGAGTATACGATAAATAATCAAGCTGATTATATTTTAAAAGATATATACAAAGGTGGCTACGATGCTGTATTTTTCTCAGTATATATTTGGAATGTTGTAGATATAATGAGCCTTTGTGAAAATTTAAAAAAGGTTATGCCTAATTTAATAATAGGTTTAGGTGGACCTGAGGTTAGTTACGACAGCGAAAATTTAATGAAAGAAAATAAATTCATAGATTATATTTTATACGGCGAAGGTGAGGTTACATTTAGAGATGTTTGCCTTATGTTAAACGGCAAAATGAATGCAGCTGATATAAAAGGTCTTGTTTGGAGAGATGGTGATAAGGTTGTTGTCAATGAAGAAAGACCTTATCTACAGGATTTAGATTTAATACCAAGTCCATACGACAATATGGATCCTAAAGAATACGAAAATAGAATAGTTTACTATGAATCTTCAAGAGGATGTCCATTTAACTGTCAGTACTGCCTATCTTCAGCTATAAAAGGACTTAGATACTTTAGTTTAGATAGGGTTAAAAAAGATTTAAAAAATCTTATAGATGCTAGAGTTGCTCAGATAAAATTTATAGATAGAACTTTCAATGCTAAGAAAAAAACTGCTATGGATATAATGAAATTCCTTATGGAAAACGATAATGGGTTTACAACATACCATTTTGAGGTAACTGCTCATTTAATTGATGATGAGATGTTGGAGTTCTTAAAAGATTGTAAACCAGGATTATTCCAGTTTGAAATAGGTGTTCAGTCTACAGACCAAAATGTACTTGAGGCGTGTGGAAGAAAAGACGACTTTGTAAAATTATCTAAAGTTGTAAAACAGATAGAATCTTATAAAAATATACATCAGCACTTAGATTTAATAGCAGGGTTACCTTATGAAGGGTATAAAGGATTTGAAAAATCTTTCAATGATGTATATAACTTAGGAATAGAGCAACTTCAGTTAGGATTTTTAAAGATGATAAAGGGAACTGGAATAAGAAAAACTGCAGATATGCATGGATTTGAATATAAATCATATCCACCATATGAAGTATTATCAAATAAATATATTTCTTATGGGGAAATATTAAAACTAAAAGATATCGAGGAAATGGTTGAAAGATACTACAACTCAGGAAACTTTAGAATGTCTATGGAATTTATTGTAAAGAGATATTATAGAGAATCTCCATTTAAATTCTATGAAGAATTTGCAGAGTATCACGATTCAAATGGATATTTTGATGCAGGTCAGGGAAAAAATCAGAACTACAAAATTTTATTAGATTTCTATGAAGAAAAAATTGGAGAGGATATAGAATTGTTTAGAGATATTCTAAAATACGATTATGTATCTCTTGGAAAAACTAGCAATGTACCGGATTTCTTTGTTAGAAATTATCCTGAGGACTTTAAAAATAGATGTCATGTATTCCTTCAGGATGACGAAAATGTTAAGAAGTATATTCCAAAACACTTCAATACCCCAGCTAAAATGATAATAAAATATGTACAGTTTGAGCCATTTAGATACGATGTAGAGGCTTTAAAAGAAAATATTATGATAAATCCTGAAAAGATTGACAATATAGTTATGTTCGATTATGATATTTCAAAGATATTTGAAAAATCTCTATCATATAGAGTAGAAATTTAGTTGAATATACAAAAAAGGAAAGGTGAATAAATATGAAATATAAAATAGAAAAATACCTTCTTAAAAAGACAGATGAGCTTGCTTTTATAACTCTGAAAGCAGACGGAGATTTTAAGATAAAAGGATATGATATTCCTGCAGAAGGGCTTGATGTTCCAATAAAAAATGAGGTCCTTGTAAAAGGAATAAAAGACAAAACTGCTCAGGAAAGTTTAAACTCTATGTCTATAGCAGACGCGATGATTTATATAATGGGGATAGATTCTACATTTAAATACAATGAAGAATATGATAAATTTATCGAAGCACTTGCTAAAGGATTAGATTTAGACTTAAAAGCATATATGGGATATATGTCTAATAAATACTTTGAAATAGGTGAATACACAGATTCATTAATATATATGAAATCATTAGTAAATAAATATCCAGAAGATGTAAATGGACTATATCACTATGCTATAATTTGTCAGCAGATAGCAGAACAGTACAAAAAAGACGAGGATGCAAAAGCGGTAAATGACTTTTTACTTGATGCACTTGATAAATTAGAAAGAATAATAAATATAGATCCAAAATTTGGTCCAGCTTACTATCAGTTAGGTTACCATTATTACAACCAGGATCAGTATATAAAATCTAAATTAACTTGGGAAGAAGCTTTAAAATTAGACTTAGATGATGATATAATAGCCGAAATTCAGGATAATTTAGGTAAGATGGACTACAAAGTTCAGTATGAAGAAGGATATACTCTAGTTCTTTCTGGAAAATGCGAAGAAGGTTTAGAAAAACTTCTTCCATTAGAAGATGAATTCCCAGATTGGTGGAACTTATTATTTATGATAGCACTTGGATATAAAGGTATGGCTGATATTGAAAATGCCCAGAAATACTTTGAAAAGATACTAGTGTTAAGACCAACTCAGGTGGATACACTTGTTGAAATGGGACTTTTAGAAGCTCAGAAATACAATCTTGAAGGAGCTATAGAATACTTTGAAAAGGCTGCTAAGCTTAGAAAAGAAGATCCAGAGATACTTTGTAATCTAGGAATGGCATATTTCAATAATGGAAATATGGATGATGCAGCTTATTACATAGAAAGAGCTTATGAACTTGATCCAATGGATGAGGTTACAAATGCTTGTTTAAGAGAATTAAATAAATATAGATAAAAATCGTGAGAATAAAAAATAACTATACTCGTTTCCTGGCTTCAGATACGGCTTAGCCTACGCCTGCAGATAGTCAACGAGTTATAGTTATTTTTTTATTCTCATTTTTTATTTATATTTATTGTTAATTCTCTCAAACAAGCATTTTGTATAATGAGAGTAGGAAATATTTATAAGTTTTGAAAATATTTAATCATTTTTGAGTCTTAGAAATAAATTATGTGATATTTTTTCTTGTAATTTACTTATTTATGAAAAAGTTATAAACTTATATTAGTAGAATTTTTTTTAGGGAGAGGGTCGAGATTTTGGAAAAGATTAAGAAGAGTGAGAGAGTGAGTTTGTTTAGACTAATTAGATTGTTTGCAGGATTTTTTATAGGTGCTACAGGTACGGTATTTATGATAAATGCAAATATCGGAGTTGCACCATGGGATGTGTTGCATATAGGTATTTCAGAAATGTTTGGAATTACTATAGGTCAGGCATCTATTATGGTTTCTCTGTTGGTTATAATTTTGGACCAGATATCTGGAGAGTATATTGGGTGGGGAACTGTTTTAAATATGATATTCTTTGGATTGTTCATAGATTTAATAATGTATATGGACTTTGTTCCACATACTAATGGATTTTTAATGAGTGTTTCTATGGTGATAATAGGTCTTACACTGCTTTCTATATGTATGTGGTGGTATATAGGTGCTGGAATGGGTTCGGGGCCGAGAGATGGTATGATGCTTTTATTCCATAGAAGAACAGGAAAACCTATTGGACTTATAAGAAGTTGTATAGAGGTAATAGTATTAATTATAGGGTACTTCCTTGGAGGACCTGTTGGAGTAGGAACTCTTTTGAGTGCATTTGGAATGGGAGTTGTTATGCGGATTGTATTTAGAATAGTTAATTTCGATGCAAAAGAAGTAAAACATCAGTATATAGAGTGTTTAATATCTAAGGATAAAAGAGAGAATATAGGATAAAATATTTATTATAAAAATTACATCTGGAGGTGGAGTATGATAAAAAAATTAGACGATATTTTCGATGAGCTAAAATCTTGTGATAAAAAAGCTGTTCTTTCTGTAGCTGCTGCACATGATGAGGAAGTTTTACTAGCTGTTAAAGATGCTTGTGATATGAATATAATTAAAGCTATTCTTATCGGTGAAGAAGAAAAGATTAGAAAAATAGCTAGTGAAATTAATTTTGATTTAAGTGACGTAGAAGTCATAAATGAAAGTGATTTAAAACTATGTGCTGAAAAAGCTGTAAAATTGGTATCATCTGGTAAAGCTGACTACGTTATGAAAGGTCTGTTAGATACTTCTATAATATTAAAAGAAGTATTAAATAAAGAATATGGACTTAGAACAGATAGCTTACTAAGTCATGTTATGATTTATGAAGTTCCTTCTTATCATAAACTTTTGATACTAACTGATGGAGGAATGAATATAGATCCAGATGTATCTCAGAAAAAGAAAATTGCAGATAATGCTATAAAAGCTGCAAAATCTCTAGGAATAGAAAATGTAAAAGTTGCTTGTCTAGCAGCTAAGGAGAAAGTAAATCCTAAAATGCAGGCAACATTAGATGCAGACGAACTGAAATCTATGTGTAAGGATGGAATGTTCGGAAATGGGGTTGTTGTTGAAGGGCCAATAGCATTTGACTTAGCTGTTTCTAAAGAAGCATGTAAAATAAAAGGATATGAAAGTGAAGTAGGTGGAGATGCTGATATTCTACTTGTTCCAACTATAGAAACAGGTAATGGAATAGGTAAAGCACTTACATATATGGCAAATGCAAAGTCTGCAGGTATAATAATGGGAGCAAAAGCACCAATTGTACTAGTTTCAAGAGCTGATACACATGAGTCAAAACTATACTCTATAGCATATGGAGCTATAGCTGCAAAATAGAACAACAATAATAAAAAAGACGCGATTAAATATAATAATAAGAATGATTATAAAAAAATACTTGAAATTATTCGTGTTTTTGAATATAATCTAATTATAAAGACGTAAAAAAATATTTTTATCTATAAAATCAAAATTATTAG
Source organism: Peptacetobacter sp. AB800 (assembly GCF_047807365.1). NCBI lineage: Bacteria > Bacillati > Bacillota > Clostridia > Peptostreptococcales > Peptostreptococcaceae > Peptacetobacter > Peptacetobacter sp. AB800. The sequence goes on from NZ_JBLOUI010000009.1 coordinate 26,526, forward strand.
TTGGAGGGAATTAACATGGGATTCAAATCTGATATCGAAATAGCACAGGAAGCTAAACCTTTAGACATAAGAGAGGTTGCTAAAAAAGTTGGTCTTTCAGAAGACGATATAGAACTTTACGGAAAATATAAAGCAAAAGTTGACTACAATTTATTAAAAAAAGATACAGGGAAAAAAGCTAAATTAATACTTGCAACAGCAATAAACCCTACTCCAGCAGGAGAAGGTAAAACAACTACAACAATAGGTGTTGCAGATGCATTCTCAAGATTAGGAAAAAATGCATTAGTTGCTCTTAGAGAACCATCACTAGGACCAGTTTTCGGTATAAAAGGTGGAGCTGCAGGTGGAGGATATGCACAGGTAGTTCCAATGGAAGATATAAACCTTCATTTCACAGGTGACTTCCACGCAATAGGAGCAGCAAACAACTTATTAGCTGCTATGCTTGATAACCACATACATCAGGGAAATGCTCTTAATATAGACACAAGAAGCATAACTTGGAGAAGATGTGTAGACATGAATGACAGACAGCTTAGAAATGTTGTAGACGGATTAGGAAGAAGAGTAGACGGTGTAACAAGAGAAGATGGATTCGATATAACAGTTGCTTCAGAAGTAATGGCTGCTTTCTGTTTAGCAAATGATATAGCTGACTTAAAAGAAAGATTAGGTGACATAATAGTTGCTTATAACTACGATGGAGAACCTGTAACAGCTAGAGAATTAAAAGCTAATGGAGCTATGGCTGCATTATTAAAAGACGCATTAAAACCAAACTTAGTTCAGACATTAGAAGGAACACCAGCATTTGTACATGGTGGACCATTTGCTAATATAGCTCATGGATGTAACTCTGTTATAGCTACAAAAATGGCTATGCATTTCTCAGATTACGTATTAACAGAAGCAGGATTCGGTGCTGACTTAGGTGCTGAAAAATTCATAGATATAAAATGTAGAATGGCTGACTTAAAACCAGATGCTGTTATAATAGTTGCTACAATAAGAGCATTAAAATACAATGGTGGAGTAGCTAAAGAGCAGTTAAATGAAGAAAACTTAGAAGCACTTGAAAAAGGTCTTCCAAACTTATTAAAACACGTAGAAAACATAACTAAAGTATTTGGATTACCAGCAGTTGTTGCTATAAATAGATTCCCAATGGATACAGAAGCTGAGCTTAAATTAGTAGAAGATAAATGTAAAGAATTAGGTGTAAATGTTGCATTATCTGAAGTTTGGGCAAAAGGTGGAGAAGGTGGAATCGAAGTAGCTAAAGAAGTTTTAAGATTAATAGACGAAGAAGAAAATAACTTCCAGTTCTGCTACGAAGAAGACCTATCAATAAAAGAAAAAATAAACGCAATAGCAACAAAAATATACGGAGCTGATGGTGTAGATTTCACTAAAGAAGCTGAAAAAGAAATAGCTAAATTTGAAAGATTAGGATTCAATAAATTACCAATATGTATGGCAAAAACTCAGTACTCATTAACTGATGACCAGACTAAACTTGGTAGACCAGAAGGATTCAGAATAACAGTTAGAGATTTAACTGTATCAGCTGGTGCAGGATTTATAGTAGCTCTTACTGGTGCTATAATGAAAATGCCTGGACTTCCAAAATCTCCAGCTGCAGAAAGAATAGATGTTGATGAAAACGGAGTAATATCAGGACTATTCTAATTTAAAATTTGATTTGTAGATTGTTTAATAGAATCCCCGGATTTTTTTAAATTCGGGGATTTTTTATGTTATAATATACTATACTACGCAAAAAGAGGTGAAAATATGACGATCAAAACTAGAAATGAAATAAGCGAAAAAGATATGATAGAGGTTATGAAATTTGGAATACCAAAATTTTATTCTATAATGAGTTTATTCTTTGGTGTCTTTGGAATAGCTATGGGATTTTACGGAATAAATAAAGGTAAAACTTTTGCAGCAATAGCTTCTATACTTCTTGCAATAGGTATACTTATTTGGAGATTCTATTATCTACCAGTTAAAATGGGTAAACGCCAGTATAGAGCTAAATTACAGGCTCAAGGCGGTAAAGAAATGGTTCAAAATGTAAACTTTTTCAATAACCATGCAGAAATGATAACAAGTGGATCAAAAATGATAAAATTAAAATATGCTGATATGCATATGATGAGAGAAACTAAGGATAAATTAGTAATAATCCTAGGAAATGATGTAGTCATGATAATTAAAAAAGATGGATTTAAAGAGGGAACAGTTCAGGATTTAAAAGATTTACTAATCCCTATAATTAACAATAATGAGGCTAAATAGTAATAGATGGAGGAGTAAAAATTGGCAAAATCAGAAATAATAAAAGCTAGAAATACTAGCTATATAACAAAAGAAGATTATGTAGAATCAGTAAAACTTTCTACAAATAGAAAAATAAAAACAGTAAGTATAATATTGAGTTTAATATTAGTTGTTGTAGGTGGATATGGTGCATTTACAGGAGCTATTGCATACGGACTAGCATTTGCAATATTTGGACTTGTTATGCTTATATGGGAATTATTCATATCTTATAACGTACTTGGATCAAAAAGTTTTAAAAAAGTTGTAGAAGAAAATGGTACTGACAAGATAAAATTAAAAATAGACTTTTATAAAGATCACTTAGTATTAAATAATCAGAATGGATTAAAATCAGAATTAAAATATAGAAAGATACAGAAGATGGGAAGAGGACAGAATGTAGTAGTTTTAGTTTTTAATAAAGATTATGCGGTTACATTTAAAAAAGATGGCTTCACATATGGAGATTTTGAAACTGTAGAAGATTTAATATATGCAGCAAGAGGAATGAAATAGGGGTAATAAGCCTCTATTTTTTTGCCTAAAATGGGAGTTAGATTAATAAACAAATTTGTCAGAAAATTAAAATTTAACAGAAAAAAGTATTGACTAAATTTTCGGAAAAGTATATTATATAAAGCAAGAAAAAGATGTATACAGTATTAGTGCATTATGTATACTTTATGCAAGATGGAGGTGAAGAAATGAATTATAACAAGTATAAAAAATTTGAAACAATAAAACTAAAAGATCGTACTTGGCCGGACAATGAAATAACTAAAGCGCCAATATGGTGTTCTGTTGATTTACGCGATGGAAACCAGTCACTGATTACGCCTATGAATATAGACGAAAAAGTAGAGATGTTTCAGCTATTAGTAAAACTTGGATTTAAAGAAATCGAAGTTGGTTTTCCATCTTCTTCACAGATAGAATATGATTTTTTAAGACTGCTTATTGAGGATAATCTCATACCAGATGATGTAACAGTTCAGGTTCTTACACAGGCAAGAGAACATCTCATAAGAAGAACTTTTGATGCGCTTAAAGGTTTGGATAAGGCCATAGTTCATATATATAATTCAACATCAATACTTCAGAGAAATGTAGTTTTTAATAAAAATAAAGATGAAATAAAAGAAATAGCAGTAGAAGGGACTAAACTTGTAAAAACTCTATCGGAAGAGTTTGACGGCAAGGTAATTCTTGAGTATTCTCCAGAGAGTTTTACAGGAACAGAAGTCGATTATGCACTAGATGTATGCGAGGCAGTTATGGATACATGGGGAGCAGATGAAAATAATAAAGTTATAATAAATCTGCCTTCGACCGTCGAAATGGATACACCTAATGTTTATGCAGATCAGATTGAATGGATGTGCAAAAACTTTTCAAATAGAGATAGAGTCATATTGAGTGTTCATACACATAATGACAGAGGTTGTGGAGTTGCTTCTACTGAATTGGCATTGCTTGCTGGTGCTGATAGAGTGGAAGCAACTTTATTTGGTAATGGAGAAAGAACAGGAAATGTGGATGTTGTAACTCTTGCACTTAATCTTTTCTCACATGGAATTGATCCAAAGCTTGAGCTTTCTGACATGAATAAGATTAAAGAGATTTATGAAAGATGTACAAAGATGGATGTTCCACCAAGACATCCATATGGAGGACAATTAGTATTCACAGCTTTCTCAGGAAGTCACCAGGATGCAATAAATAAAGGAATGCATGCCTATAAAGAAAGAAAATCAGAGATTTGGGAGGTGCCATATCTTCCAATAGATCCAGCAGATTTAAATAGACAGTATGAACCTATTGTAAGAATAAACTCTCAATCTGGAAAAGGTGGAGTATACTTTGTTCTTGATACAATATACGGGTATAATGTTCCAAAACAGTTACGGATTGATTTTTCAAAAATTATACAGAAAATTAGTGAAAAAGAAGGAGAAGTGTCATCAGAAAAAGTATTTGAACATTTTGATGATGAGTATATAAATATAGAAAAACCATATAAGTTAAAAAAATACAAGATATTTGATATCAGTGATGAAAACAATGAGTTTGAAAGAAAGGCTGAGTTAAATGTTGAAGTAAATGGAAAAGTTAAAAATATAGTCGGTTATGGAAATGGTCCTATAGACGCTGTTAAAGATGCGTTTAATAAGAGTGATGATTTTATAGATACAAAACTTCTTGATTACAGTGAGCACGCACTTACATCAGGATCATCAGCAAAGGCAGCTGCTTATATAAAACTTAAACCACTAAAAAATGAAAGTTATGAATTTGGTGTAGGAGTACATCCTAATATAACTACAGCAACAATAATGGCTATGGTTTCAGCAATGAATAGATTATACAAAATATCAGAGAAAGAAGGGTAGGATATGGAAAAACTAGTTTTATCTATACTAGTAAACGATGGAGCAGGTATTCTTACAAGAATTAGTGGATTATTTGCAAGAAGAGGATACAGTATTCTAAGTATATCAGCTGGACCAACAGAGAAAAAAGGTTTATCAAGGCTCACAGTTGTTGCACAGGGAGAAGCACAAATCTTTGAACAGATAGAAAAGCAAGTTAAAAAACTAGAAGATGTCATAGAAGTAAATATACTTAATCCTGAGAAATCTGTTTTAAGAGAACTTGTAATGATAAAAGTAAAAGCTGATCACAGTAAAAGACAGGCTATTTCAGCTGTATCAGATATATTTAGGGCAAAAATAGTAGATGTATCAAAAGAATCTATGACTCTAGAGGTTACAGGTGATAGTTTAAAAATTGATGGACTTATAGAACTTCTTGAAGAATTTGAAATTATGGAAATAGTAAGAACAGGTTTATCAGCGATTAAAAGAGGATAAAGTAAAAACTAAAAAGACAAAATCAAAAGCATAAAAACTAAAAAACTAAAACTAAAAAAGGATAAAAGACTAAAAAAAGGAGATGCTAAAAATGGCAAAAATATATTATTTAGAAGAATGTAATCAGAAATTATTAGAAGGAAAAACAGTAGCAATAATAGGATATGGTTCACAGGGACATGCACATGCACTAAATCTTAGAGATAGCGGTGTTAAAGTAATAGTTGGTCTTTATGAAGGATCTAAATCATGGAAAAAAGCTGAAGAACAGGGATTTGAAGTATATACATCTGCTGAAGCAGCTAAAAAAGCCGATATAGTTATGATACTTATAAATGATGAATTACAGGCAAAACTTTATAAAAATGAAATAGAACCAAATCTTGAAAAAGGAAATATGCTTATGTTTGCCCATGGATTTAATATACATTTTGGACAGATAGTTCCTCCAGAAGGTGTAGATGTTACTATGATAGCACCAAAAGCACCAGGACATACTGTAAGAAGCGAATATTGTGCAGGTAAAGGAACTCCTTGTCTTATAGCTGTTGAACAGGATGCTACAGGAAATGCAAAAGATTTAGCACTTGCATATGGAGCTGCTATAGGTGGAGCAAGAGCAGGACTTCTTGAAACAACATTTAAAACAGAAACAGAAACAGACTTATTTGGAGAACAGGCTGTATTATGTGGTGGTATATGTGCACTAATGCAGGCAGGATATGACACTTTAGTAGAAGCAGGATATGACCCTGAAAATGCATATTTCGAATGTGTGCATGAAATGAAATTAATAGTTGACCTTATATACCAGTCTGGATTTGAAGGAATGAGATACTCAATATCTAACACAGCTGAATACGGAGACTATGTAACTGGTCCTAAAATAATAACAGATGAAACAAAAGCTTCGATGAAAAAAATATTAAAAGATATACAGGATGGAAGCTTTGCAAGAGAATTCCTTCTTGAAATGTCAGAAGCAGGAGGACAGGCTCATTTCAAAGCTATGAGAAAACTTGCTCAGGAACATGATTCTGAAAAAGTAGGAAAAGAAATAAGAAGCCTATACAGTTGGTCAGATGAAGATAAATTAATAAATAACTAATTAGATTATATACATTTCCGGCAGGCATAAAATTATGCTTGCCGAAATTTCCTATAAAGGAGGAAAAACAATGTCTATGACAATGACGCAAAAAATACTAGCAGACCATGCTGGATTAGAAGAAGTAAAGGCAGGGCAGCTTATAGAGGCTAAACTTGATGTGGTTATGGCAAATGATATAACTGGTCCAATGGCACTTCCTATATTTAAACAGATGGCAGAAAAAGTATTTGATAAAAATAAAGTAGTGCTTGTACCAGACCATTTCACTCCAAATAAAGATATAAAATCAGCAGAAAATTCAAAGGCGATAAGAGAATTTTCTCTTTCTCAATGTCTTACACATCATATGGAGCAGGGAAAATGTGGCGTTGAACATGCAATACTTCCTGAAAGAGGTATAGTTGCAGCAGGAGAGTGTATAGTTGGTGCAGATTCACATACATGTACTTATGGTGCGCTTGGAGCATTTTCTACTGGTGTTGGAACGACAGATATAGCAACTGCAATGGCTACTGGTGAGTTATGGTTTAAAGTTCCATCAGCGATAAAATTTGTTCTTAAAGGTAAACTTAATCCTTATGTAGGCGGAAAAGACGTAATACTTCACATAATAGGAATGATAGGGGTAGATGGAGCTCTTTATAAATCTATGGAGTTTGTAGGAGAGGGTGTATCTGAACTTACTATGGACGAAAGATTTACTATATGTAATATGGCAATAGAAGCTGGAGCAAAAAATGGAATATTCCCTGTTGATGAAAAAACAAGAGAGTATCTTGACAATCATACTGACAAAAAATATAAAGAATTCTGTGCGGATGATGATGCGGAGTATGATGATGTAATTGAAATAAATCTTTCTGAGATAGTACCTACAGTAGCATTTCCACATCTTCCTGGAAATGCACATACAATAGATGAAATAAATGAAAATGAAAAAATAATGATAGATCAGGTTGTAATAGGTTCTTGTACAAATGGAAGATTAAGCGACCTTAAAAAAGCCGCAGAAATAATGAAGGGCAAAAAAGTCGCAAATCATGTAAGGGTAATGGTTGTACCAGCGACTCAAAAAATATTTAAAGAGTGTATGAAGGAAGGTATAGCGGATATTTTTATAGATGCAGGATGTGCTTTTAATACTCCAAGCTGTGGTCCTTGCATGGGAGGTCACATGGGAGTTATGGCAAAAGGTGAAAAATGTGTATCTACAACAAATAGAAATTTTGTTGGAAGAATGGGGGACACAGAGTCACTAATATATCTTGCTTCTCCTGAGGTAGCTGCAGCAAGTGCAATATGTGGATACATAGCAGATCCAAGAAAGGTGGCAGAGTAAAATGAAAGCGAATGGAAAAGTTCTTAAATACGGAGATAATGTCGATACTGATGTAATAATACCTGCTAGATACCTTAATTCATTTGATGCGCAGGAACTGGCAAAACACGCTATGGCGGATATAGACCCTACATTTGTAGAAAGAGTTGAAAAAGGGGATATAATGGTAGCTGGTAAAAACTTTGGATGTGGCTCATCTAGAGAACACGCACCTCTAGCACTTAAAACATCTGGAATATCATGTGTAATAGCGGAATCATTTGCAAGAATATTTTACAGAAACTCAATAAACATAGGATTTGCAATACTTGAATGCGAAGAGGCGGCAAAAGATATCGACGAAGGAAATAATGTAGAGATAGATTTTGACAAAGGAATTATATACAACAAAACAAAGGATAAATGTTACAAGGCGCAGGTATTTCCTGAATTTCTTCAAAAAATGATAAAGGAAAACGGGCTTGTAAACTATGTAAATAATAAAAAGGAAGGATAAGATATTATGGAAAGGAAGATTGCTGTTATCAGGGGAGATGGTATAGGTCCGGAAATAGTAGATGGAGCATTAAAAGTAATAGATGCTATTTCTGAAAAGTATGGGCATAAATTTATATATGAAGATGTTCTTATGGGAGGAGCATCTATAAATGTATACGGAAAACCTCTGACAGATGAATTTCTTTCTAAGGCAGCAAGTTGTGATGCAATACTTCTTGGAGCTATAGGTGGAGATGCATCTGTATCGCCATGGTATAAACTGGAATCATTTCTTAGACCAGAAGCTGGACTTTTAAAACTAAGAAAAAGTCTAAACTTATTTGCAAATCTTAGACCATCATATCTTTATGATGAGCTAAAAGATGCCTGTCCATTAAAAGAAGAAATCGTGGAAGATGGCTTTGATATGGTTATTATGAGAGAGTTGACAGGAGGTCTATACTTTGGAGAAAGAGAAACAGTACTGAAAAATGGAGAATATGTAGCACATGATAACCTTGTGTATAGTGAATCGGAAATAAGAAGAATTGCGATAAGAGCATTTGATATAGCAAGAAAAAGGAATAAAAAGGTCACAAGTGTAGACAAAGCAAATGTCATAGATACATCTAGATTATGGAGAAAGGTTGTTGAAGAAGTTTCTAAGGAATATCCTGATGTTGAACTTGAGCACATGCTAGTTGATAATTGTGCAATGCAGCTTATAAAAAATCCAAAACAATTTGACGTAATACTTACAGAGAATATGTTTGGCGATATTTTAAGTGATGAAGCTAGTATGATAACTGGCTCAATAGGTATGCTTTCGAGTGCTTCACTTAGAGATGATAGTTTTGGAATGTATGAACCAAGTCATGGTAGTGCTCCAGATATAGCTGGAAAAGATATAGCGAACCCGATTGCTACAATACTTTCAGCAGCAATGATGCTTAGATATTCATTTGATATGATAGCTGAAGCTAATTCAATTGAAAATGCTGTTAAAAAAGTCCTTGAAGATGGATATAGAACAGTAGATATAATGTCAGAAGGTAAGAAAGAAGTATCTTGTTCAAAAATGAGTGAACTGATAGCTGACAGAATATAGGAGGAAAATATGAAAAGTAATAATGTAAAAAAGGGAGTTGAAAGAGCTCCTCATAGATCTCTTTTTAATGCCCTTGGTATGACAGAAGAGGAACTAAATAGACCGATAATAGGTGTAGTTAATTCATATAATGAAATAGTTCCAGGACATATGAACCTTGACAAAATAGCTGAAGCTGTAAAGAAAGGAATATATATGGCAGGAGGAACTCCTGTTGAAGTTCCTGCAATAGCTGTATGTGACGGAATAGCTATGAACCATACAGGAATGAGATATTCACTTGTTACAAGAGAACTAGTATGTGATAGTACTGAGTGTCTTGCAAGAGCACATCAGTTTGATGGACTTGTAATGATTCCAAACTGTGATAAAAATGTTCCTGGGCTTCTTATGGCAGCAGCAAGATTAGATATACCGACAATATTTGTAAGTGGAGGTCCAATGCTTGCAGGAAGAAAACTTGATGGAAAGAAAACTTGTTTATCAACTCTTTTTGAAGCTGTAGGTGAGTACAACGCAGGGAAAATGAGCCTTGATAAACTAAAAGAATTTGAAGAAAAAGCATGCCCTACATGTGGTTCTTGTTCAGGAATGTATACTGCAAATTCAATGAATTGCTTAACAGAGGCTCTTGGAATGGGACTTAAAGGAAATGGAACAATACCAGCAGTATATAGTGAAAGAATAAGACTTGCAAAACATGCCGGTATGAAAATAATGGAGCTTGTCGAAAAAGATATAAAACCATCGGATATAATGACAGAAAGTGCGTTTAGAAATGCGATGACGGTAGATATGGCTTTAGGATGTTCTACAAATTCTATGCTTCACCTTCCAGCAATAGCATATGAAGCAGGAGTTGATCTTAATCTTGAAATAGCTAATGAAATAAGTCGGAAAACTCCTAACCTTTGTCATCTTGCACCAGCAGGAGATACTTTTATAGAAGATTTAAATGAAGCTGGTGGAGTATATGCAGTAATGAATGAACTAGATAAGCTTGGAGTACTTGATAAAGAATGTATGACAGTTACAGGATTTAATGTAGGAGAAAATATAAAAGGATGCGAAAATCTAGATACAGATATAATCAGACCAGTTGAAAATCCATACAGCAAAACAGGTGGAATAGCTGTATTAAAAGGAAATCTTGCTCCAGATAGCTGTGTTGTAAAAAAATCAGCGGTTGCACCTGAAATGATGAAACATAAAGGTCCTGCAAGGGTATTTGATGGTGAGGAAAGTGCAATAGAAGCAATAAGGGCAGGAAAAATAAAATCTGGTGATGTTGTAGTAATAAGATATGAAGGACCAAAAGGAGGTCCAGGAATGAGAGAAATGCTTTCTCCTACATCAGAAATAGCTGGTATGGGACTTGATAAAGATGTAGCTCTTATAACTGATGGAAGATTTTCAGGAGCTACAAGAGGTGCATCTATAGGACACGTTTCACCTGAGGCAGCTCTTGGTGGAACAATAGCATTTGTAAAAGATGGAGATATGATAGATATAGATATAGAAAACAACAGTATACAGCTTCTAGTTTCAGATGAAGAACTTGAAGAAAGAAGAAAGGATTTTGTACCAAAAGTTCCGAATGTAAGTGGATATTTAAAAAAATATGCTTCAATGGTTACTTCGGCAAATACAGGTGCAGTCCTTAAAGTTAAATAAAAAGGACGGTGAAATATAATGAGGCTTAAAGGAGCAGACATGGTAATGGAATGCCTTTTAGAACAGGGAGTTGACACGGTATTTGGATATCCTGGTGGGGCAATACTTGAAATATACGATAGTTTATATAAATATAAGGATAAAATACAGTCAATACTTACATCACATGAACAAGGGGCATCTCATGCTGCAGACGGATATGCAAGAGCTACTGGAAAAGTAGGTGTATGCATGGCGACAAGTGGACCTGGTGCAACAAATCTTGTAACAGGTATTGCAACTGCACAGATGGATTCAATTCCTATAGTTGCAATAACTGCAAATGTAACACTTCCACTTCTTGGAAGGGATAGTTTTCAAGAAATAGATATTACAGGAATTACAATGCCAATAACAAAGCATAACTTTATAGTAAAAAAAATAGAAGATCTTGCTCCTACAATAAGAAAGGCCTTTAAAATAGCGAGAGAAGGAAGACCAGGTCCTGTACTTGTAGATATAACAAAGGATGTAACAGCAGGATATGGTGAATATGAAAAAGAAGAAATAAATATAACCTTAAATAGAGAAACAAGTTTAGATGACGATAAAAACTATCAAGAAAGTCTTGAAAAGGCAGTTGAACTTATAGAAGAAAGTAAAAAACCATTTATATTTGTTGGAGGAGGAATAAAAGCATCTAATGCAACGGATGAACTCAAAAGATTTGCTGAAATAATAGATGCACCTGTTGCAGATTCTCTTATGGGAAAAGGTGGATTTGACGGAAATAGTGAAAGATATACTGGAATGCTAGGGATGCATGGAACAAAAGCAAGTAATTTAGGTGTATCAAGATGCGATTTGCTTATAGCAATAGGAACTAGATTCAGCGATAGAGTAATTGGCAATGCAAGCACATTTGCATCTAATGCAAATATAATACAGATAGATATAGACGAGGCAGAAATAAATAAAAATATACATGTAGACCTAGGTATAACTGGGGATGCAAAATATATACTAAAAAAACTTAACCTTATGTTGAAAAAACAATGTAACACAGAGTGGATGGAAGAAATAAAAACTCTAAAAAATAAATATCCAATGAAATACAATAAAGATATTCTTACAGGGCCGTATGTAATAGAAAAAATAGAAGAATGTCTGGGTGATGATACAATAATATGTACTGATGTTGGCCAGCATCAGATGTGGGCAGCACAGTATTTCCATTACAAAAAACCAAGACAATTCATAAGTAGTGGAGGTCTTGGGACAATGGGATATGGCTTAGGTGCATCAATAGGTGCAAAATATGGAAATCCAAAGTCAACAGTTGTAAATATAGCAGGAGATGGATGCTTTAGAATGAATATGAATGAGCTGGCAACAGCTTCAAGATATAATGTTCCAATAATACAGGTTATACTTAATAATAAAGTACTTGGTATGGTTCGACAGTGGCAGACATTTTTCTATGAAGGAAGATATTCTGATACAGTCCTTGACGATCAAGTTGATTTTTGTAAAGTTGCAGAAGGACTTGGTTGTAAAGCAGTAAGAGTTACAAAAATGGATGAATTAGAAAAAGCTCTTTTAGAAGCAGATTCATATAACGGTATTTTTGTTATTGAATGTATGATACAGGAAGATGATAAAGTATTTCCTATGGTCGCTCCTGGCAAAAGTCTTAGAGATACTTTTGATCAAGACGATTTATAGAATACTAAATTAGATTTAAAAAAAGAAAAATAATTAATAATATAAATAATATATAAATCAAAGAATTCTTTGAATATTTAAAAATATTTGGAGGATTCTTTTTTTTAGCAATAAATATTCCAATAAAATAATTATTTAAAAAAACTATATCAATAAAATTGTAATAGGAAATATCTATATATATTGAATATAAAAATTACATGAAGTAAAATATTCATGGAAAATTCATAAAAACTATAATCAAAAATAATTAAATAGTAAAAAACTATAGATTTAATTTATTGATTGATGAGTATGAATATCATATAGGAGGTATAAAATTGAGCGAAAAAATACTTGTAGAATTTATAAATACTTGACCAACATGTGATGAACACAGTGTGTTTGTAGAGAGTATGGGGGAAAAATACTCAGACAAAATAGACGTAAAACTTTATAGAGCGGGAAAAGATTTTTCATATATAAGAAAATACGGAATGATTACAAAAGGAACTTTGATAATAAATCAAAAGAAAAAATATGATAGTTTGAATAAAGCTAAAATAGAAAAAGCAATTTTAGATGCAATTGAGGAGAATAATTAAAGAATAGGGGAGAAGAATGGAGATATTAAACGTAATATTTAATGGAGTAAAAGATACTATAGTATCGGCCATAATAACATTAAATGGTGCTTCTGGATGGTTGATAGTAAGCTTTATACTTGCTGGAGTGCTTCACAATGTACTTTCACCAAAAAAATTCCAAAAACATTTAGGAAATAAAAAGTTATCATCTATATTAAAGGCTACTATTTCTGGTATGTTTTTACCAATATGTAGTTGTGGGGTTATACCTTTAGGAATAAGTATGTACTATTCTGGTGCATATCTTGGACCTGTTTTAGCATTTATGACATCGACGCCAATAATAAATCCAATTGCTGTTGTATTATGTTTAGGTCTTTTAGGTCCAAATATAACAATAATATATATAATATCTGGATTTACTATACCGTTTATAGTAGGTATACTTGGAAACACAATTAGTAAAGATGAGGTTTCTATGTATACAGAGGAAGAACAGGTTGAAATGATTGAATTAGAGGAAGAAAAAAGAACCTTCTGGGAAAAGATGAAAGAAGGATTAAAATGGTCTTTTGACGATTTAGCACTTACTGTTAGTAAATATGTAATACTTGGTATGCTTTGTGCAGGATTTATAACAACAGTATTTCCAAGCAGCATAATTCAGAAATATTTAGGAAATCCAGGGATGCTTTCATTATGGAGTGTTTCTGTATTAGCATGTGTAATGTATGTTTGTGCTGTTGGTCATATACCATTTATAGCAGCATTAATTGCAAGTGGTGCAGCACCTGGGATAGCTATAACATTTTTAATAGCTGGTGCAGCAACTAACTTACCAGAACTTATAAGTATAACAAAGGTTATAGGAAAGAGAGCTGTACTTATATATTCTTGTACGCTTGTAATATCTTCTATGATAGTTGGTTATATAACAAATCTTCTATTAGCAGGAGAACAAACAATAGCAAATTTAAATTCTACAGGTACATCAATACAGATTGCAAATAATTTAATGTTAACTATACCTGATTGGTTTAGCTATATATGTACAGTATTAATAATACTTTTAGGGATAAAAGCAATACTACCAAAATTGAAAGAAGGTTTAAAATTACATGCGTAATAAAAAGATAATAATCGGGATAGCGATTGCAATATTAGCTGGTGTTGCCTTAGTTTTATCTAATAATTATGAAGAAAAACAAAAGCAGGAATCAGAAATAGATATACATGGTGGAGCAGTTGCTGAAAAAAAAGCAGATAAAGAACTTATGGATATATTTAAAAAAAATCACGATGAAGAAATAATTACATATGCTCAACAAGATATGAATAATGATGGAAAAGATGATTTACTTGTAATTTACTATGTAAATAAAAATTCAAATCAGATGACAGTTGTAGCGAGTAAAGGTGATGAATATATACTTACAGAGCCAATTCCAGCTCCTATAGATGATCAGCAAATAAGCTTTAAAAATATAGATGACAAGGATGAAATGGAAGTAATAGTTTCAGGATCAAAAAATGGAAATGTTGGCTATGCGATATATAGATTAGAAGGAAATGAAATGATAGACTTATTTGGACAAGATATGGAATCTTGTTGCTAGAATGAGAAATAATGAGCAAAAGCTCTTTATGGAAATAATAATTATATATTTAGGAGGAAAATATGAAATTAGCGAAAAAATTAATGACGCTAGGTCTTGTTGGTGTTATAGGTATGACTGCATTAACAGGATGTGGTAAAAAAGAAGCTAGTACAGAAGGTGGAGATACTAGCAAAAAAATAACAGTAGGTTACTATAACTGTGACCACATGACAGCAGCACCAGTTGCAGAAGCTGCTGGAATATACAAAGAATTAGGACTTAATGTAAAAACAGTAGGTAATGGGAAAGTTCCTGAAGCTATGGCAGCTGGACAGATGGATGCTGGTTACATAGGTACAAGAGGTCTTTGTGGTGCAATACCAAAAGGTTCTCCAATAGTTGTAGGAGCAAATAACCATAAAGGTGGATCAGAATTCTTAATAATGTCAAACAAATACAGTGATCCAAAAGAACTTATAGGTAAAAAAATAGCTACAGATATGTCTGACTTTTTATGGCAGAGTGACTACGGTCCAGAAACAGGACTTCCTGTAGATGCATCTAAGTATGAAATAATAAATATGGATTCAAGTAAAGATGCTTACTTAGCAATGAAAACTGGTAAAATAGATGCTTTTACAGCTTGTGACCCTTGGGGATCAGTTGCAGAATTTGAAGGAACAGGTAAAATAGTAGCATCAACTCAGTATAAAGAAAAAGATGGAACAGAATATAACTGTTGTTCATTCGCCTTAAATACAAACTTTGTAAAAGAAAATCCAGAATTAGCTGAAAAATTAATGCTTGCACATACTAAAGCTATAGAATATATATACACTCATCCAGCTCAGGCAGCAAAAATATTCGCTGAATACTACGATGTTGATGAAGAAGTTGGTATGATGACTATATACAAAAAGACTGTAGGAGAAGGTAGAACTCTTACTTGGGATATAGGTGATGGAACAGCTTATAAAAATAACCTTAAAATGTACAAAGATTTAAATGCATTAGAAGAAATACCTTCATATGAAGAAGTTGTTGATGATTCAATATTAAAATCTTGTGGTGCTGATGATTTTGATACATTTATAAAAGAAAAAGTAGATCCAGTATTCCCACAGGGCATGGATTATGAAACTTGGAAAGAAAAAGCTTTATCAATAAAAGAATAATATAAGCTATAAAAATGAAGATAAAAGATATTGTAAAAATACTTTCTATAATTTTTATATTTGCTTTTATCGTTTTATTTAATTTTAAAACTGAAAAAATAACAGGAAATATCAGACTTGGTGTATCGGATGATACATCAGGTCTGATATTAAATTATATGCAAGATAAAAATTATTTTGAAAATGTTGAATCTGAAAATATTATTGATTCATATTCTATAGCTGACTGCTGAACGGCTAGTATGCAGTGGGCACTGTCTTCGGATGAAATGGATATGGCTATAATATGTAAAGATGCCGCAGAAAAATATGTACAAACAGAAAAAAATTTTGAAATAGTAGGAACTGTTGTAAAAAATTCAGATGTATTTTTATTAAGTGATGAGAATCCAAATGTAATGGGTACTGTTCAAAATAGAAAATATCAAGATGAGTTAGTTAAGGAATATTATCCAAATGCTAAGGTAAAACATTTATTAGCAAATGCACTGCCATATAGTATAGAGAGTAATAAAGTAGATGGTGGGGTAATGGATGTTATCAAATCTTTATCTATTGAAGGGAATAAAAAGTCTTGTGCTACTAATAAGGATTTTGATACGTATGTATTAGTGGTGAATAAAGAATTTAAAAAAACAGATAACTATGAAATATTTAAAAAACTGTACAATAAAAGTGTAGATGATATAAGCGATAAAAATAAATTAAAAAAAGCTATAGAAAATTATAAAAATATAAAACTAGAAAAAAAAGACATGGGGGTAATAGAAAATTGCAAACTGGAGTTTCTAAAAATAAACTAAAAAAGACGTTTGTTTCCAAGAAATCTATGCTAGAAATTTTTTATAGAATAGCTCTTTTAGTTGGAATATACCTTTTATGGCATTTTACAGCTAAAGACCTTGGAAGTGACCTTCTTTTACCAATGCCTTCAAAAGTTATTGAAGGATTTTTATATTGTCTTACTGATCCAGAGACAATAAAAAATGTATTTATAACTATGCAAAGAGTTATGAAAGGTTTTGGATATGCCTTAGTAATAGGATTACCAATAGGATTTATTATGGGGTTCTCAAGTACTTGTGAAAAAGTTCTTTCACCAGTTATAGACTCAGTTAGACAGGTTCCAATAATGTCTTGGGTACCACTAACAATAGTATGGTTTGGGATAGGTGACGGACCTACTATATTCTTAATAGCATTCTCAGGTATATTCTCTATAGTATTAAATACTATTCATGGAGTTAGAACTATATCAAAGGATTACTATAATGCAGCGAAAAGTATGGGAGCATCTCCATTTATTATATTTAAGGATGTTATATTCCCAGCAGCACTTCCTGATATACTTACAGGAGCAAGACTGGCAATAAGTAATGGTTGGATGTCTGTTATCTGAGCCGAGTTCATAGCTACGAGTGCCGGGATCGGTTACTCTATGGTACAGGCTCAAACTTTAATGCAGACACACATACTAATTGGGCTTATGATATTTGCGGCTATAATAGGATTTTTAATAGACCGTGTTTTAAAATATGTAAATAAACTTCTATGTAAATGGAGGTTCGCAGAATAATGGAATTAAGAGTAGAAAATATAAATAAAACATTTATCAATGATAAAGTAGAAAATAAAGTATTAGAAAATATAAGTTTAAAAGTGAATGAAGGTGAATTTGTTTCACTATTAGGTCCATCAGGATGTGGTAAAACTACTCTATTAACTATAATAGGTGGTTTTCAGCATGCAGAATCTGGAAAGATATTTGTAGATGGAAAAGAAGTAAGTAAGCCAGGAATAGATAGAGCATTTGTATTCCAAAACTATGCTTTATTCCCTTGGAAAACAATAAAAGAAAATATAATTTTCCCTATGAAAAGACAGAAGATGCATAAAGATGAAATAGAGAAAAGACTTCAGGAGCTTTTAGAATTATCTGATTTACAGGGAAAAGAGAAAATGTATCCGCACCAGCTATCTGGAGGTATGAAGCAGAGAGTTGCTGTAATGAGGGCACTTGCTTGTAATCCAAAAGTACTTCTAATGGATGAACCTTTAGGGGCAATAGACTTTAGAATGAGACAGAATTTACAAGAAGAACTTGAAAAGATATGGATGAAAAATAAAATAACAGCTGTAATGGTAACTCATGATGTAGATGAAGCTGTATATATGAGTGATAGAGTTGTAGTTATGTCTAGAAATAAAGGTGAGATAATAAAAGATTTAAAAATAGATATGGAAAGACCTAGAGATAGAAAAGACGAAAAATATATAAACTACAAAGAAGAGCTTACAGCAATCCTTTCTGAATGTTACGGAGATAAAGAAGAATAATATTGAAAACTAAATAATAAAATGAGGTGTAAAATTGAATAAATATGAAAAATATAGATGTCTTACTGATGAACAGAAGGCAATAAGAATATCTATAATGGATTGTATAATAGATAATGGTGGTTCTGTAAATATAGAACTTGCAAAAAAATGGGTTAAAGAACATATGGAAAGTAGTGAAGAAACTATAGATGCTACTTTTAAACAGTTTATAGATACAAATGTAATGGTTGTTATAGATGATGAAATAACATTTATATTCCCAGTATCTGGAAAACCAACAAATCATAGAATAACACTTGAAGATGGAAGAAGCTTTTGTGCTATGTGTGCAATAGACTCTATAGGGACAAGTTATACATTTAAACAACCAGCAACAATAAATTCTATGTGTGTGGCAACAGGAAAAGAAATAGAATTAAAAGTTGATAATGGAAAAGTATTGTATACAAACAATCCAGGAATGTATATAATACATGTAGACCTTTTAAAGAATACTGATTGGGCAAATGCTTGTTGAAACATAATGAACTTCTTCTGGACGAAGAATGATTTAGAAGCATGGCTTAAAGCAGCGGGAAAAGAAAATGACCCAGATGTATATGCATACAATTTAGATGAGGCTATAGAAGAATCATATTATACATTTGAGGTATAATATATGTAAAAAAGACTAGTTGAATTGATAAAAATCAATAATAACTAGTCTTTTTATTTATAGTTTTAACTTTACTATAATGTTATAACTTGATCTATTCCAGCACTTCCTAAACAAGTATAAAGGTTAGGGAAACATCCAATTGTAGCACCATCTACAAGATTATCCTGTATTCCTCTTTCTATTGCACATTGATCACATGCCATAAGTATCATACCAGTTTTTTCCCGTATTTTACTTAATCTTTCTCCTATTGGGTTTCCTTTAGAAAGGAATAAAGTATTATCCATAAAGAAAAACATTCCTGCAACTTCAGCAACATGTGAATCTGTTTCAAGCTGTGGTATTATCATTTTGTCTAATATTTTGTGTGTATTTGTACTATTAAATATGTAAGCAACTTTCATATTTAAGCCTCCTCCTATATAATTATTTTAATTTCTAAAATAATTATATAGGAGAGTATATAAATTTTGAAATAGAAATTATCTATAGTATAATAGAAAAAAATATTAACTTCATATAAAATGTTATTTTAAATAAATATAGATAATATAAATAAAACTTATAATATATATAGAAAATTAATATAATATAAAATACAATTACTATAGTATTATTAAAGGTATAGAGCAAGATTAAAAAATTTATATGTAGAAGGGAATGTATAATGACTAAAGAAAATAAGAAAAAATTAATCACAAGAGTAGGTGCGGTATTATTAGTATTTGCTATCTATTTCTTTGTAACACCTGTAAAAACATTTGTAAATCAGATGGTATTTTACTTATCTAGTTTAGATTTGGAATCAATAAAACAATACATACTTTCATTTGGAATTTGGGCTCCAATAATTTCATTCTTACTTATGCTACTTCAATCAGTAGCTGCACCACTTCCAGCATTTTTAATAACATTTGCAAATGCAGCGTTATTTGGTTGGGTATGGGGAGCTATACTATCTTGGTCAAGTGCAATGGCAGGAGCAGCGCTATGCTTCTTTATAGCTAAATTCTTAGGAAGAGATGTTGTTGAAAAGCTTACTAGTAAAATGGCTATAAACAGTATAGACGAATTCTTTGATAAATATGGGAAATATACTATATTAGTTTGTAGATTACTTCCATTTATGTCATTTGACATAGTAAGTTATGCAGCAGGTCTTACTTCAATGAAATTTATGCCTTTCTTTATAGCTACTGGATTAGGTCAGTTGCCAGCGACAATAGTTTACTCTTATGTAGGTGGAATGCTTACTGGTGGAGCAAAATTATTTGTAACAGGGCTAATGATATTATTTGCTCTTACAGTTGCTATATATATGTTCAAGAAAATATATAACGATAAAAAAAATAAATCAAATGCATAATACTAAAGTAATAATACATTTAAAAGGACACCAAGTTATATTTTTTAGCTTGGTGTTTTATTTTTGAAAAATAACATTAAAATGAAAAAATTATAAATTTATATAAAAAATATTTAAGTATAGTGTCTAAATTGATATAATATAATACAAGATTAAAAAGTTAGAAAATTGAGAAAGAGAAGAGGTGCTGATTATTGAATATAGTAGATAAAAGCTGCGTAGAATTTATAGAAGTTCTTTCTTCAAGAGAGCCAGTTCCTGGTGGGGGTGGCGCTGCTGCTTTTGTCGGAGCGATAGGTGTGGCACTTGGAAATATGGTGGCAAATCTTACAATAGGTAAGAAGAAATACGCAGAATATGAAGATGAGATAAAAGAATTATTAAAAGAGGCGAAAGAGATAGAAGCAGAATTACTATCTATGGTTGATAAGGATGCAGCGTGCTTTATGCCACTTTCTCAGACTTATGGGCTACCAACATCGACAGAAGAGGAAAGAGAATTTAAAACAAAAAGAATGGAAGTAGTATTAAAACAGGCGTGCGAAATACCATATAAGGCTGCTAAAGTTTGTTTTAAAGCTATAAAAATACATGAGGATATAGTAGATAAATCATCTAAGATAGTCATAAGTGATATAGGGGTAGGAGTTCAATGTTTAAGAGCATGTCTACTTGGATCTAAATTAAATGTAAAGATTAATACAAAATCTATGAAGGATAGAGAATATGCCGACAAAATTTCTAAAGAGGTAAACGAAATAGTAGAAGAAGGAATTGCTATATGTGACCAAGTCTTTGAAAGAGTAGTAGAAATTATGGAGGAATAGTATGGAAACTAATATAATAAAAGGAAAGCCGGTTGCCGATGAGATAACCGAAAATTTAATAGAAGAAGTTAAAAATTTAAAAAATGCTGGAATAGAACCAAGTCTAGCTATAGTTAGAGTAGGAGAAAATCCAGATGATATGTCTTATGAAAGAGGAGCTATGAATAGATGTGGCAAGATAGGTATAGATGTTAAAAATATTATTCTAAAATCAGACGTATCTGAAGAGGGTTACATAAATGCTATAGAAGATTTAAATAAAGACAAATCTGTAAGTGGGATACTTTGTCTAAGACCACTTCCTAAACATGTAGATGAAAACAAAGTAAAATATGTTATAGATGCTGAAAAAGATGTGGATTGTTTCAATCCTATAAACTCAGCTAAGCTATTTGAAGGAGATAAATCTGGATATGCTCCATGTACTCCTGAGGCTGTTATGAAAATTTTAAAGTATTACGGTATAGAATTATCAGGGAAAAAAGCGGTTGTGCTTGGAAGATCGTTGATAGTAGGTAAACCAGTATCAATGATGCTTATGGGAGAAAATGCAACTGTTACAGTATGTCATTCTAAGACAGAAAATCTGGCAGATGAGGCTAAGAAAGCTGATATACTTATAGCAGCTATAGGTAGAGCAAAAATGGTGGACAACTCTTATATAAAAGAAGGAGCTACTGTGATAGATGTAGGTATAAATGTAGATGAATGTGGAAATCTATGTGGAGATGTGGATACTGAATCTGTTTTAGGTACTGCAAGTATGGTTACTCCAGTGCCAGCTGGTGTAGGATCTGTTACTACATCTGTACTAGCTGAACATGTTATAAGAGCTTGTAAAAAACAAAATAATATTTAATGTAAATTTATAAGATTAAAAACATAAATAAAATAAAAACCTGCGTGTATTTTGCGCAGGTTGATTTTTTATAAACACATATATAAAAAAATTAAATATATTATAATTATTAAATAGATAATAAATTAAAGTTAAAAAACTAAAAATATTGAGATAAAGGGGGTTGCAAAATATGATTATTTCGGGAAATAAACCATTTGATGAGATAAAAGAGTTTTTAAAAGATGATAAGACTGTATTTATAATCGGCTGTGGAAAATGTGCAACAGTTTGTAAAAGTGGTGGAGAAGAGCAGGTTCAAGCTATGAAAAAACTCCTTGAACGGGAAGGTAAAGTAATAACAGGAACCACTATATTAGACCCAGCATGTACACTTTCAAAAACTAAAAGAGATTTAGAGGAATTTATGGATATTATTCAGAACACAGACTCTATTTTATCTATGGCTTGTGGAGATGGAACGCAGACTATAGCAAAAGTTATGGAATATAAGCCAGTTTATCCAGCAAATGACACGCTGTTTATTGGTGAGGTTCAGATGTTGGGGAGATATGAGGAAGCATGTAGAGCATGTGGAGATTGTCAACTTGCTTGGACTGGAGGAATTTGCCCTGTCACATCTTGCTCAAAAGGATTATTAAATGGTGCTTGTGGTGGAGCTGACAAAGATGGAAGATGTGAGGTAAATCCAGAATATAGCTGTGCATGGGTAAAAATATATAAAAGACTAGAAAGATTAAACCAACTTGAAAATCTATTAAAAGTTAGAGATGAAAGAGATTACTCTAAACTAAATAGAAAAAGAGATATAACTATGAAGGAATTGAATGATAGGAGGAAACGCTAATGAGTAGATTACAAGAGTCACTAGAAAGTGGAAAATTTACTATAACGTGTGAAATAGCACCTCCTAAGGGAACAGATATTTCTCATGTTATGGAGTGTATAGAAGTATTAAAGGGAAAAGTAGATGCAGTTAATGTAACGGATTTTCAATCAGCTGTTGTACGCTCGACATCACTTGTAACTTGTAAGATATTAAAAGATAATGGAATAGAACCAGTTTTGCAGATGACAGGTAGAGATAGAAATAGAATTGCAATACAAGGGGAGCTTTTATCAGCAGGAATTTTTGGTATAGAAAATCTATTTGCTATAACAGGGGACCATACTAGCAAGGGAGACCATCCTCAAGCGAAAAATGTATTCGACTTGGATAGTATAAATATATTAAAAGCTGCTGAGTACATATCTATTGGAAAGGACATGAATCACAATGAATTAAAAGGACATCCAAAGTTTTATATGGGTGCTGCTGTATCTCCGGGATTTGTTCCGATTGAGATTCAAATCATAAAAATGATAAAGAAAATAGCTGCTGGAGCAAAATTTTTCCAGACACAAGCTGTTTTTGATATAGAAACAGTGAGAGAATTTAGAAGAAGAACTAAGAATTTTGAGTGTAAGGTTCTTATAGGAATTATTCCTTTAAAATCTCCTGGAATGGCTAGATTTTTAAATAAAAATATTCCAGGTGTGGATGTTCCAGAGTATATAATAGAGCGAATGGAGTCTGTTGGAAAAGAAAATTATAGGGAAGAGGGAATGAAAATCGCCGCAGAGTTTATTAAGAAACTAAAAGAAGAAAAATTATGCGATGGCGTTCATATAATGTCTGTTGGAGCAGAAAAAAATATTCCTGAAATTATAAAAATGGCTGGAATTGAAATATAAAAAATATTTTTAGAGAGGTGATTTTTGTGAAAGACGGTCATATACATTCACATTATTGTCCTCACGGGACAAATGATTCTTTTGAAATGTACATAGAAAATGCTATAAAAAACGGATACGATGAGATAAGTTTTACCGAGCATTTTCCATTACCAGATGGGTTTGTAGATCCATCTCCAGAGCAGGATAGCACACCTTCTGTTGAAGCTTTTGAACGGTATTTAGATGAGGCTGAGGAAATGAAAAAGAAATATCGGGATAAGATAAAGATAAATGTTGGTACTGAAGTAGATTATCTTGAAGGCTATGAAGAACAGATAAAAAATAATTTAGAAAAATACGGAAAGAGATTGGATGATGCTTTGCTTTCTGTACATAATATGAAGGTTTGTGGTGAATTTGTATGTATTGATTATAGCCCAGAGGAATTTAAAAGAATTTCAGATTTAGCAGGAGGAGTTGACAAGCTTTATGGTAAATACTATGAAACTGTTAAAAAAGCTATAGAAGCTAATTTAGGAGAGTATAAACCAAAGAGATTTGGTCATCTAAACCTAATAAGAAAATTCTGCAAGGTGTTTGAGTATGATTATAGTGAACAAGATATTTTAGAAGATATAATGAAAGCATTAAAAGAAAATGAATTTGAGCTTGATTTAAATGTATCTGGAATTAGAAAGCCATACTGTGGTGAGATATATGTTTCAGGATATTTAAAAGAATTAGCTGATAAATACGATATAAAAACTGTTTTAGGATCTGATTCACATACAGCTGAAACAATAGTGAGTAGAGAAGAATATGAAAAATTTACTAAGTAATTAAATAATATTAAGAAAATAAATAGATTATAGCCGTTTCTATATTAAAAGATATTGACTAAGTTAGTTTAATAATATAGAATATAAAGAGTATCTGGAGAAGTACTCAAGAGGCTATAAGAGGAGCCCCTGCTAAGGGTTTAGGCTGGGTAACACCGGTGCGAGGGTTCGAATCCCTCCTTCTCCGCCAGTGTGAAGACCTTTTTAAAAGGTCTTTTTTTATTGTAAAAATTAGTAATAATAAAAAAGTGAGTAGAATTTTGGTAATCTACTCGCTTTTTTATTATATTTATAGAGATGTTATAAATAAAAACTTTTGGAATAATGACAAAATCTTTTTTTAAGAAAATTTATGATATACTAATAGAGTGTGTAAATTCTAAGTAAAGAAAAAATTAAACATAAATTAAAAGATAATGATACGAGAGGTGACTTATGGACGGAAAAGGATTAAAGATTTCTGATATATTTCAGAGGACTAGAACTATAAAAAATAGGCTTATTTTGGATTCACTTATGGTCGGAATAATAACAGGTGTTGTTATAGTTGTTTATAGAATATTAGCGTCAAAATTAGCTGTATTTTTTAATTATATTTACGGATACGCAGATAAAAATATGTTGATGATACCAGCGGTGTTTATATTACTTGCGGCATCGGCTTTTGTAGTTGCAGAATTTGTAAAGAAAGAGCCTATGATTTCGGGAAGTGGTATACCACAGTTAGAGGGAATACTTTCAAGAAAATTAAGCATAAACCGGATGAAGGTATTATTTTATAAGTTTGTAGGGGGAGTAATCTGCTTAGGAGCAGGTCTTTCTGTAGGTAGAGAGGGTCCTTCTGTTCAGATGGGTGGATGTATAGGTGAAGAATTCTCTAAAAGAGGGAAGAAGCCAGACTATGAAGAAGTGTATCTAACTACCTGTGGTGCTAGTGCAGGTCTTTCAGCAGCATTTAATGCACCTATGTCTGGTGTTATGTTTGCGCTTGAAGAGGCACATAAAAACTTTTCTCCGATGATTTTATTATCTGCTATGATTGCATCACTTACTGCGGACTGTGTTGCAAAGCAATTCTTTGGGATAATCCCATCTTTAAAATTCAATCAGTTAAATATAATGCCTATAAAATATTATTGGGTACTTATAATATTAGGAATAGCAGTAGGAATTAGTGGTGTTATATTCAATAGTGGAATATTAAAAACTCAAAAGATGTTTAAAGAAAGTAAATTAAATAGATATGTAAAGATAATGATACCATTCTTTGTTACAGGTGTTATAGGTATGATTTCTCCAATACTTACAGGTGGGGGACATGAGCTAATAATGGAGCTTCAGAGCACAGATTTTATGCTTATGACATTAGTTGTATTTTTAGTGGTTAAATTTATTTTTACATTTGTATGTTTTGGTTCAGGAGTGCCAGGAGGGATATTCTTCCCACTTTTAGTACTTGGTGCACTTGTAGGAAATATAGTTGGACTTATATCAATAAGATATCTTGGAATTCCTACTATATATATAATGAACTTTGTTGTACTTGC
This sequence comes from Peptacetobacter sp. AB800, assembly GCF_047807365.1. NCBI lineage: Bacteria > Bacillati > Bacillota > Clostridia > Peptostreptococcales > Peptostreptococcaceae > Peptacetobacter > Peptacetobacter sp. AB800. The sequence continues at coordinate 52,631 of NZ_JBLOUI010000009.1, forward strand.
AATGGCAGGACATTTCGCAGCAATAGTAAAAGCACCAATAACAGGTATAATACTAATTTCTGAAATGACGGGATCTCTTGCTCATTTACTACCACTTGCAATAGTCAGTGTAGTTGCGCAGTTGACAGCAGATGTATTAAAAGGAGAACCTATATATGAAAGCCTACTTGATAGACTTCTTGCTAGAGAACACAGTGCAAACGAATATAAAGGTGCGTCTAAACAGAAAACATTGCTTGAAGTTTCAATAGATATGGATTGTATGGCAGATGGTAAAAAGATAAAAGAGATAAAATGGCCGGAAACATCTTTAATAGTTGCTGTAAATAGAGGAGAAAAGGAAATAATTCCAAAAGGTGATTTAACGCTTATACATGGCGATTTAATAACCGTAATGACCTCACAGGATAACTCTCCATACGTACTAGAGGAATTAAAAACAATATCGACGCTTACGACTGTAAATGAATAGATATAAAAATAAGAATAGATGTAGATAATTATAATAGATAAGAATTTTAAGAAAGGAGGAGAGGTGTATGAATTTAGATAGTTTAAATGAAAATCAATTAAAGGCTGTACAACATATAGAAGGTCCATGTATGGTTCTTGCAGGTCCAGGTTCTGGAAAGACTAGAGTTATAACATATAGAATTGCAAATATGGTTATCAACAAAAATATTCCAGGAGCTAGGATATTGGCGATAAGTTTTACAAAGGCTTCATCTATGGAAATGAAAAATAGATTAATGGCAATATCTAATAATGTGAGATTAGCTAAAGTTACATGTGGTACTTTCCACTCTGTATTTTTTAGGATGTTGAGATATTTTGAAAATCTGCAGCTAAAAAGTATAGTCGATGATAAAGAGAAAAGATACGCTATAAAAAATATAATAAAAAATTTAAAAATAGAAAATACAGATGACGATGATACAATTACTCAGATAATGACAGAGATTTCATATATAAAAAATGAGCTAATGAGTCCTTCTGATTTCAATTCGGATGTACTTACAAAAGATGATTTTACAAGAGTATATTCTATGTATGAGGCATATAAAGAAAATGTGAGAAAGATAGACTTTGACGATATGCTCATTAGAACATATTATATGCTTAAAGAATATCCAAATAGATTGGAATTTGTTAGAAATGTATATAAATACATACTTATAGATGAGTTTCAGGATATAAATAGAGTACAGTTTGAGATTATAAGAATGATTGCAAATCCTTTAAATAATATATTTGCTGTGGGAGATGAGGACCAGAGTATTTATGGATTTAGAGGAGCTAGACCAGATTTCCTTTTAGAATTTGAAAGGTACTTTGAAGGGACTGAGAAAATTTTTCTTGAGGTAAATTATCGTTCTAAAAAAGAGATAATAGATATATCAAATAGCTTAATTAAAAACAACTTAAATAGATTTGAGAAGACTATAAAATGTGCGTCTGGGGAAGGGGCTTCTGTTAGATATATAGAGCCATACGATCCAGAAGAAGAAGCTACATTTATAGCTAAGGAAATTCAGAAAAAAGTACAAGAAAATGACGATGAATACAGCGAATATGCAGTCATATACAGGACAAATATACAGTCGAGAGCTCTTGTAGATGTATTTATGAATATGAGAATTCCTTTTAGTGTAAAAGATTCTGTAGTGACTATATACAGTCATTGGGCTATTTGTGACATTATATCATATTTAAAATTGGCATTAGATCCTAATAGGAATATAGATTGGGAGAGAATAATCAATAGACCTCTTAGATATATTCCAAAAGTAGCTATATCAAAGGCAAAGGCGTCTAAAAACTTTATCGGATGCCTTATGTCTGAATGTGATTTAAAAAAGATACAGATTAGGACTTTAGAAGAACTAGATATAGATATGGGATATATAAAAACTTTGCAGCCTAAGTACGCGATATCATATATAAGGTCCACTTTGGATTATGATAGATATATTCTGGATTACTGTCAAAATAGAAAAATTAAGCCAGCTGGAATTATAGAGATAATGAATGAATTTGAAAGCTCTGCTGTAAATTTCAAAACGATAAAAGAATTTTTAGAGCATATTGAAATGATAAAGAAAAAGGCAGAAGAAAACACTTTAAATTCGCAGCAAGATGGAGTAATATTTACTACAATGCACAGCGCAAAAGGGCTTGAGTTTGAAAATGTATATGTTATCGGAGCAAGTGAAGGAATTTCTCCACATGAAAAGACATATGATATTGAAGATGATGATAAAAAAGAATCTCAGATAGAGGAAGAAAGAAGACTCATGTATGTAGCGGTTACAAGAGCGAAAAATAATGTTTGTATAAGTTCTCCTAAAAATAGATACTCAAAAAAAATACAGGTATCTAGATTTGTAAAAGAGATGGAAGATACAAATAAAAGGGTAAAAATAAAGAAGTAAAAAAATTTTCAAAAAATTGTTGACAAAATAAAATAGTAAAAGTATAATAATAATCAACAACTGAAAGACATATAAATCCAGTGACAAAGAGAGTAGCCTATAATGGATTTCCAGCGAGTCGGAGTTTGGTGTGAGTCCGATAATGAAGTATAGAGTGAAGAGAACTTTTGAGGAGAATTCCAGAAATAATAGTATGGAATTAGGTCGCCCGCCTTAAGGGTTTGAGAGGGTAGGTAGAAATACTTATCAATAAGAGTGGTAACGCGGTTAATTCGTCTCTTAGTCTTCGGACTAAGAGATTTTTTTATTTCCAAATTCGAAAGACTAAAAAGAATTCACTAATTACTACATAGTATTTAAACCTATCAATAAGAGTGGTAACGCGGTTAATTCGTCTCTTAGCTAAGTAAAATTAGCTAGGGGACTTTTTTTATTACTTAAAACTGGACAGTTGTATCTGAACTACCAATTCAGATTGGCGACAAACTACCAAAATACCAAAAAACTAAAAAACAAAAAAAGGAAAAATTAAAAAAAGGAGTGGTTTCATATGAAAATGAAAAAATTAATCAGCTTAGGAATGGCAATGGTATTATCTTTAGGCTTAGTAGCTTGCAGTGGAGGAGAAGATAAAGAAGCTTCAACTTCATCGACATCAGACAAATTAGAACAGGTAAAAGAAAGTGGAAAATTAGTTGTAGGTATATATCCAGACTACCCACCATTTGAGTTCCACTCAACAGCTAATGGCTCAGATGAAATAGCAGGAGTTGATAAAGATCTAGGAGAAGCAATCGCTGAAGAATTAGGAGTAGAGGCAGAATTCAAAGAAATAACATTTGATGGACTTATAGGAGCATTAAAAGCAGATAAAATAGATATCGTACTTTCAGGAATGTCTCCAACTCCAGAAAGAGAAAAAAGCGTAGACTTCACAGATTTATACTACACTGGTAAAAACATAGTAGCAGTTAAAGAAGGAGAAGAAGATAAAATAAAATCAGTAGATGAATTAAAAAATCTTAAAATAGCAGTTCAGAAAGGTTCAATACAGGAAGCATATGTAACAAAACTTGGATGTACTTCTATAAAATCTCTTGAAGCTATACCAGATGTTATGACAGAACTTAAAAATGGAAATGTAGATGCAGTAGTAGTAAACGACACAGTTGGTATACTAAACATGCAGGAAATGGGTGGACTTGTTCAGGCTAACTTAGAACTTCCAGCAGGAGATTCTGAAGAAGGTATGGCAGCAGCTGTAAAACAGGACGACAACAACAAAGCTTTCTTAGAAGCAGTAAACAAAGCAGTAAACAACTTCAAAACTAATGAGTTTGAAAAATCATTAAAAGAAAATACAGATTTAGCAACAAAAGAAAATAAATAGTAACATATAAAAGCTGATTTTAAATAATAACTAAAATAAAAAAATAATAAAAAAATTTATAACGTGAAGGAGAGTAATTATTATGAAAATGAAAAAATTAGTAAGTTTAGGAATGGCAATGGTATTATCTTTAGGTTTAGTAGCTTGTGGTGGAGGAGAAAAAGAATCTTCTGAAGCAGCAGACAAACTAGATGCAGTAAAAGAAAGTGGTAAATTAGTAGTGGCTATGTCAGCTGACTATCCACCATTTGAATTCCATTCAACAAAAGACGGAGCAGACAAAGTTGCAGGTGTTGATGTTGACTTAGCAAATGCAGTAGCAAAAGAAATAGGTGTAGATGTAGAAGTAAAAGAAATGACATTTGATGGATTAGTAGGAGCATTAAAAGCAGACAAAGTTGATATGGTTATATCAGGAATGTCACCATCTCCAGAAAGAAAAGAAAATGTTGACTTCTCAGATGTATACTACACTGGTAAAAACGTACTTATAGTAAGAGAAGGTGAAGAAGATAAAATAACTTCTGAAGATCAGGTTAAATCAATGAAAGTTGCAGCTCAGAAAGGTTCAATACAGGAAACATACGCTAAAAAAATAGGATGTACTGGATTAAAATCTCTTGAATCAGTGCCAGATTTAATGATGGAACTTAAAAATGGAAATGTAGATGCAGTAATAGTTAATGATACAGTTGGTTTAATAAACGTAAATCAGATAGATGGTATAGCATTATCTAGCTTCAACTTACCAGAAGGTGACGCAGAAGAAAGTATGGCTATAGCAGTTAAAAAAGGAAACAACACAGCATACTTAGAAGCAATAAACAAAGCAGTAAAAGATTTCGTAGCTAACGATCTTCAGAAATCATTAGAAGATAACTCAGCTTTAGCTGCTCAGGAATAATAAGAAATAAATACGATAAAGAATAAGAATTCTTTTGTAAGGGGATAGGAGAGATATAACATGAGTTTTGATTTTGTAGGACCATATTTACCAACCTTTATGAAATCGACACTAACAACTATAGAAATATCATTTATAGCATTATTCTTCGGTTTTATAATAGGGCTTATACTTTGCTTAGCTAAAATGTCAAAAAATGGCATATTTAAAGCATTATCAACAATATATATAGAAGTAATTCGTGATACACCACTTTTAGTACAGTTATCAATCATATATTACGGACTTCCACAGATAGGAATTAATTTCCCAAGTTTATTTGGAATACCAAGTGACTTTATAGCAGGTGCTTTTGCATTATCTATAAACTCTGGTGCATACGTAGCAGAGATAATGAGATCTGGAATACAGTCAGTAGATAAAGGTCAGATGGAAGCAAGTAGATCTTTAGGACTTAGCTACTGGGCAACTATGAGACATGTAATAGTTCCTCAGGCAGTTAAAAACATACTTCCATCATTAGCGAATGAATTTGTTTCATTAGTAAAAGAATCAGCAATACTATCATTCATAGGAGTAATCGACATAATGTTTACTGCTAATACAGTTAAAAATGCTACATACGATAGTTTTGGCCCATATCTATTCGCAGCGGCAATCTACTTCGTATTAACATTTACTCTATCAAAACTAGTTGGCCTTCTTGAAAAGAAGATGGCAGCATCAAATTAATTATAGATAAAGGAAAGTGAGAATTATGATTACGATAAAAGATTTACATAAATCTTTTGGTGACCACGAGGTACTAAAAGGTATAGATTTAGAAATTGAAAAAGGTGAAATACTAGTTATAATAGGTCCATCAGGATCTGGTAAAAGTACAATATTAAGATGTATGAACCTTTTAGAAACTCCTACATCAGGGGATATAATATTTGAAGGAAAAAACTTAGTAGATAAAAATACAAATATAGATGAAGTAAGACAGAACATAGGAATGGTGTTCCAGCACTTCAATCTTTTCCCACACAAAACAATATTAGAAAATGTAACTTTAGCTCCTATAACTCTTAAAAAGATGAGTAAAGAAGAGGCTGAAAAGAAAGCTGAAACTCTTTTAAAAAGAGTTGGACTTTACGACAAAAAAGATACTTATCCAGCACAGTTATCAGGTGGTCAGAAACAGAGAATTGCTATAGCAAGAGCACTTGCTATGGAACCAGATATGATGTTATTTGACGAACCTACATCAGCACTTGACCCAGAAATGGTTAAAGAAGTTCTTGAAGTTATAAAAGAACTAGCACAGGATGGTATGACAATGGCAATAGTAACTCACGAAATGGGATTTGCTAAAGAAGTAGCGGATAGAGTTATATTTGTAGATGAAGGAAAAATAATAGAAGATAATACTCCAGAAGAGGTATTTAACAACCCAACACATGAAAGAACAAAAGAGTTCTTTGCAAAAGTATTATCTTAATGATTAGTTAATTACTCTCTTGAGTTAATTATATAAAATCAGCTAGGAGGACAGTATCAAAGATACTGTCCTCCTTTTTGGTATGACGGGCATGCTATTAATCTGTGGTGAAAGTCCATAAAAGGCGTAGCTACCAATGAACTTGATAGTGACTTGCAAGGTTTATGCTGCGAAGCATAGGCGAGAAGAA
>NZ_JBLOUI010000010.1:0-57966 GCF_047807365.1 Peptacetobacter sp. AB800
AAAAGAGGATTAATAAGTTGCTTAGATTATTATATGAAATTGAACCGCGGAGTGCCGAACGGCACGCTCCGTGGTGTGAGAGGGGCTACAAGTTAGCCCCTACTTGATAATAATCTTTTATAAATTTACTATTTTTTAATATTGGATAAATCAAAATTTGCTAATCTTTTGGTAATATGAAAAGCATATGAGATATAGACAAACTCCTCTCCAGGCTTCAGCGTGCGTGTAAGTAAGATGTATTGTTGTGAATAAAATACACGCTTGCAGATTGTCGAGAGAGATTTGTCTATATAACTCATATGCTACATACTATCAATAGTTTTAGCAAATTTTGGTATTATCCATCTATTATAAGTTAGTAAATTTATAAAAGATTATTTAAAAAGAAGTACATATCAAAATATAGGAATAGTTGTAAACCGATATGCTTTGATTACAATAGATATAAAGAAACTTATTAGTTTACAAAAATAGTTTTATGTTACAATAGTAGTGTATTGTATATAATAATGAAAAATATTTTAATAATATGTATGAGAGGTAATGAAATGGTAACAATTGGAATTTGTGATGATGAGTTAGATGTTAGAGATGCGATAAGAGAGTCTGTGATAGAAAGTATGAAGGAAGATAGTACAGAGTATGAGATAAGAGAGTTTTGTAAGGGTGAGGATGTTATAAAATATATATCATCTGATAATGAGATAGATATACTGTTTTTAGATATACAGATGGATGGATTAGATGGTATGGAAACAGCTCGTAAGCTTAGGGAATATGATAGAACGACAGAGATACTTTTTGTAACGTCTATCGAAAATAAGATAAGTGAAGCTTTTGAAGTGAGGGCGTTTAGATTTATTAAAAAGCCTGTGCAGCATGAGGTTATAGAAAAGAATCTAAAAGAATGTGTAATAGAAATAGCGAGAAAGAGAGGTTGCTTCTTAAAGATAAAAACAGAAACAGGATTTAGAAAAATATATAGTAGAGATATTGTGTATATAGAGGTACTCAATAGAATAGTAAAAATATACTCAAAAGAGGGCAATTTTGAATATAGAGGAACTCTAAAAGAAATAATGGATAATCTTGAAAAGCAGCTATTTGTACAATGCCATAGAAGCTATGTTGTAAATATAATATACATAAAAGAAATAGGAAACAAGGATATTATTATGAAGGATGGATCTATTGTTCCAATAAGTAGGAGCAAATATAAAGAAGTGATGAATAGATACTTCTGGTCAGTAGGTGAGGATGTATAATGAGTGATGTATTATTAGCGGAAATTATAAGATTGTTGAGTATAGTTTTATCTATCAGTATAGTTAATTTTGTAGTTGGATATAGAAAAAACTGTGAGATAAGTATATGGAAGAATATAGCTATTCAATCAGCTATAGTGGTGATTATATTTATCATATCAAAATACATTGATGTATGGAATATATCTATCATATATAACGAAAAATCAAATTATATAGAGTATTACTTTAGTCTATTTTCTATTATCAAAAATTTTGATTTTTCAATAATAAACTTGATGTGGATTACAATAAACATAGTTATAATGTCTAGTATGACCTTGGTATACAATAAAATATATAAAGTTGATTGGAAGAAATTTATATTTTTATATATTCTATCTGGACAATATGCAAATATATTTGAAGAAGTTATTATACCAAGAATATTATTTGCAATTCAAACTGGTAAAAGTTTGTCAGATGATATAGTTCATAATTTTAATATACACGACTGGAATATATTTAACATAAAGGTATTAGTAATTTTATTTTTAGTATGTATCTTAATTATTATTTTTATTAATATTATAAATAAAATTTTAAAAAATAAAATATATGTATACGCATCATATATTATTCTTGTAAACAGTGTATTTATAATGCTAAAAATATTAGTAAGATTTTCAGAAATGTACGGTCCATTTCAAAGTGAACAATATTTAATTATTATGGAAATAGTACCACAATTAGCAATAATAGCTATTGCAATAACTATTTATATAGTTATTGATATGAAAAAAGAAAATGAAGAAAGGTTGAAAGAAAAACAGGTATACAATAGATTAGAAACTAAAAATGATTATTATGAAAAAGTAGAAGAATCTCAAAATCAAATAAGAAGATTATACCATGATATGAATAATCATCTATACAATATACAGATGATGAATAAAAGCTCAGAAGATGCGTCTGAATATATATTAAGCTTACAAAATGAGCTAAAAGAAGCTCGTAAAGCGAGATTAAGTGGAAATTCTCTCTTTGATATAATTGTAGACGAAAAAATGAATATTTGTAAAAATAAAGGGATAGAGTTTGATATTGATGTGGACTCTAAAAATACAGGATTTATTAAAAATATGGATATGTCTAGTATATTAGCAAATATATTGGATAATGCTATAGAAGCCTGTGATAAAATGACAAGCAATAAAAAATATATAAAACTAACTTCTATGTGGGCAGATGATATGTTTGTAATAATCTGTGAAAATAGCAAAGAAAATGAGGTTAAAAAGATTGGAGATAGATTTATAACTGATAAGCTTAATAAATCTGAGCATGGAATAGGAATAAAAAGCGTCGAAAAATCTGTAAAAAATTATGATGGGAATATGATGATATTCTGCGACGATAATTTGTTTAAAGTTAAAATAATGATTCCTAAGAGATAAAATTTAATATATAATTTATAAATTTGAGAGTGTATATGTTATGAAAATGATGTATACGCTCTTATTTTTTTGTTTGTAAAGATAAATTTTTACCGTTAAGGACGTTTTTCCTACCACTCGGGACAAATTGAGTATTTTTCAGATAAAAAATGTTATTCTATAAGCAAGAAAAAGTAATTACTTAAATAAAAAGATAATAATTATTATTTTGATTAATCATGCTAAAGGAGTGATATTATGAAAAAAATATATAGAAAACTTTCTTTACAATATATAAAAAAGAATAAATCAAGAAGTCTGATGATGCTTATTATGATAATAGCTACAGTAGCATTTATGATTTCTATTGACATGATAAATATATCTAGAGCATATGATAAAGCAGAAGTATATAAAAAAACATATGGAGATTATCATTGTGAGTATGTAGATATAAGTAAAGAGAAAATGCAACAAGTTTCTAAAGATAAGAGAGTAGGATATAACGATAATGTACAAAACTTAGGATATTTAATAAATAAGGATAATGGAACTAAAGTTGAATTAAAATCATTTAATGGAGAAAATGATAATTCAATGAAGTATTTCGATAGAAAAGGTCAAATTCTTAAAGGCAAAATACCTAAAAATAACGACGAAATAATAGTAGATGAAATAAGTGCTAAAAACTTAGGTATAGAAGGAAATCCAATAGGAAAGAAAATATCTTTTGAACTTAGAAAAAGCTATACTCTTCCAAATGGAGAAGAAAAATTATATTCTGAAAATAAAACTTTCAAAGTAGTTGGTGTAGTAAAAAGAGTATATGAAGGACTTGATTCAAATATAACAGGTTCAGAACAAGAAAGAGGGCTTAGTTATACATATGGAGATTTTAATGGACAAAACATAATACCTTATGAAGCGTTGACATACGATATAATAGTGAGATTTAATGGTAATGAAGAAAGAGTGGGGAACTTTGTTGAAAAAGTAGCTATGGAATATGAACTTGGAAGAATGTCATTTTATCCAAATGGAAATTATTTAGGTGCTTTAAATGAGATTAAAGATAAAAGAGCAATTGCTGAAACAAGTTCAAATAAGTCAGTATTAATATTAACTGTAATTCTTTTAGTATTTAATATGCTAAATATAATTTGGGGTGAATATTTAAAAGAAATAAGTATGTTAAGACTTATTGGAGCAAGAAAAAAAGATATAAGATTTATGGTAATATATCAATCGCTGCTACTTGCTGTAATAGGAACAGCTATAGGAGTTATAGTTGGAATTGGTATAACAGGAATAGGAGTTAATATACTTAAAGATAGTACTTTGGAAATAGCAAAGGTAAAACCAAAAATCCATATAGATTCAACAGTAATAACAAAAACAACTATAATATCTATTATATCTATAGCATTAGCTACAATAGTTCCAGTTATAAAAATAGGAAGAGTAGGATGTATGGAAAGTATATCAAATTCTTCAAAACAAAAAAACAAAGCTAAACAATCAAAGATAGGTAAATTTGTACAAGATAAATTCGGTATTTACAGATATATGGGAGTAAGAAACCTTTGGCTTAAAAAAACTAGAACAGTAATATCAATATTTGTAATTACACTTTGTGGATACTTAATTATGTACACTTTCTCAAGTATACACGACAAAGCAAATGATAATATAAGAAAAATATATCATAAATATGATATAGAATCATCTATGGGGATAGGAAATGATTCAGAAACATATAAAATACCAGAAAATAAAATAGAAAAAATAAAAAATATGGATGCAGTTAAATTTGCAAATGGTAGATTTAATGGAGATGCAACCTTTATTGAAGATAAAAATAAAATAAATGACTACTATATAGAATACTTTGGAATAGATGGAAGTGAAAAAGTTGAATATCAAAATCATCTTAGATTTTTTGGAAATAGCGATATAAAAAATGTTGTAGAGCCATATATGTTAGATAATAAAACTGCAAAAGATATAGAACAAAAAACAAATGGTTATGTAAATGTAGCTGTATTTAATAGTTTTTATGATCCAATAAAGACAGATTATTATCATAAGATTTATAAAGATTTAAAGGTCGGAGATATTATTACTCTTGGTGTAAAATACCATAATGGAGATAAGATAGAAAAAAGAAATGTAAAGGTTAGGGTAGGAGCTATTCTTAAAGATGATTGGCAGTCTTATGGAGATTTTCTTCAGCCTTCAGGATTAGAGATAATAACATCTGATGATAATATGAAAGAATTGTTGGGATTTAAAGCATATAATAATCTAATTGTAGATTACAAGGATATAAATAACATAGAAGAAAATAGAAAAGTAGAAAAATATATTAAAGAAAATATACCTGCATCGTTTAAAATAAAACAAGAATTTTACAATATGCAAAATGAATATAAAGAAGAATCTTATAGAGAAGGTTTTATTAATACAACATTAGTACTTATGATTGCAACAATAAGTATATTCTGCACAGTTAAATCTAACTTAATGGAAAGAAGAAAAGAAATATTTACAATGAGAGCATTGGGAATGTCTGATAAAGATATGAATAGTATGAATATGTACGAAGCTGTTATATATGCGGTATTGAGTATAATAGGTGGTATAGCATTAGCTACATATAAACTTTTAAATGAGGTTAAATGGTACAATGATGTATATAAATCAGAAGGTATAGAGCATTTTATGGACTTTACATTCCCATATCCACAGGCGATAATATTCGCAGTGGTTACACTAGCGACTTGTATAATAGCAGTAAAACTAGCAAATAGAGATTTCAAGAATAAAGAAATATCAGATGGTATGAGAGATTTAGATTAGAATATACCATTGAGGACGTTTTTTCTACCACTCGGGACAAATCTGTTGTTTTTAATAATTAAAAATGTTATTTTAAAGACAAGAAAAGGGAAGAAGATTAAAGATAACAAATTCTTAAATTTGATATATTAACTGAATTGAAAAGATTGAAAATAGCAGCCTGCACACAGAATAAAAGAAAAGATATAAAAACAAGATTTGGCAGAGGATACTATTTGAGATTATACTTTGGTTCAGATTTATATATAAAATATTAAAAAACAGGAGGATTTAGAAATGAGAAAAGAAGAAAAATTATTAAAAGGTAAAAAAATAGAAATAAAGGAAAAAATAGAATTAAAAGATGTTGAAATGCAGGGAGATCCTTGTAAAAGTATTGGAAAAGTACCATGTAAACATAACTGCTGTGAAGACTGTTATAATAATCAATCATCATGGCAATCAAATAAATATTAAAAAATAATTTTTTTATAATAGGGGAGTTAAACTCCCCTATTATTTTACAGGATAAAGAGGTGATATTATGAAAAAAATATATAGAAAACTTTCTTTACAATACATAAAAAAGAATAAATCAAGAAGTCTTATGATGCTTATTATGATAATAGCTACAGTAGCATTTATGATTTCTATAGACATGATAGATATATCTAGAGCATATGATAAAGCAGAATTATATAAAAGGACTTATGGCGATTATCATTGTGAGTATGTAGACATAAGCAAAGAAAAAATGCAAAAAGTTGCTAAAGATAAGAGAGTAGGATATAACGATAATGTACAAAACTTAGGATATTTAATAAATAATAATAATGGAACTAGAGTTGAATTAAAATCATTTAATGGAGAAAATGATAATTCAATGAAATACTTTGACAGAAAAGGTCAGGTTCTTAAAGGGAAAATCCCTAAAAATAATAACGAGATAGTGGTAGATGAAATAAGTGCTAAAAACTTAGGTATAGAAGGAAATCCAATAGGAAAGAAAATATCTTTTGAACTTAGAAAAAGCTATAATCTTCCTAATGGAGAGGAAAAATTATATTCTGAAAGGAAAACTTTCAAAGTAGTTGGTGTGGTAAAAAGAGTATATGAAGGACTTAATTCAGAAATAACAGGTGCAGAACAAGAAAGAGGGATTAGTTATACATATGGAGATTTTAATGGACAAAACATAATACCACAGGAAGCATTAACATATGACATAATATTAAGATATGCTAATGTAAAAGAAGAAAAAGCCTCAAGTTTAGTGGAAAAGGTATCCGCTACTTATAATCTTGGAAGAATGGCATTTTACCCAAATGGAAATTATTTAGCAGCTTTAAGTGATGTTACATTTGCAAGAGAAATATCAAATACAAGAACAAGTAATTTAGTATTAATATTAACTGTTATACTTTTAGTATTTAATATGCTAAATATAATTTGGAGTGAATACTTAAAAGAAATAAGTATGTTAAGACTTATTGGATCAAGAAAAAGGGATATAAGATTTATGGTAATATATCAATCTTTGCTACTTGCTGTAATAGGAATAGCTATAGGAGTTATAGTTGGAATTGGTATAACAGGAATAGGTGTTAATATACTTAAAGATAGTACTTTAGAAATAGCAAAAGTAAAACCAAAAATTCATATAGATTCAGGTGTAATGATAAAAACAATTATAATATCTGTTGTATCTATAGCATTAGCTACAATAGTTCCAGTTATAAAAATAGGAAGAGTAGGATGTATGGAAAGTATATCAAGTTCTTCAAAACATAAAAACAAAACTAAACAATCAAAAATAGGTAAATTTATACAAGATAAATTTGGTATTTACAGATATATGGGAGTAAGAAACCTTTGGCTTAAAAAAACTAGAACATTAATATCAATACTTACTGTTACACTTTGTGGATATTTAATTATGTACACATTTTCAGATATGGAAAATGAAGTAAATGATAAAATAAGGAGAATATACTATAAATATGATATAGAATCATCAATGGGTATAGCAAATGATCCAGAAACATATAAAATACCAGAAAATAAAATAGAAAAAATAAAAAATATGGATGCTGTGAAATGTGCAAATGCTAGATTCAATGGTGATGCAACCTTTATTGAAGATAAAAATAAAATAAATGACTACTATATAAAATACTTTGGAATAGATGGCAGTGAAAAAGTTGAATATGAAAATCATCTTAGATTTTTTGAAAATGATGATATAAAGAAAGTCGTAGCGCCATATATGTTAGATAATAAGACTACAAAAGATATAGAACAAAAAACAAATGGTTACATAAATGTAGCTGTATTTAATAGCTTTTATGATCCTACGACAACAGATACATATCATAAAATATATAAAAATCTAAAAGTAGGAGATATAATTACTCTTGGTGTAAAATACCATAATGGAGATAAGATAGAAAAAAGAAATATAAAAGTTAGAGTAGGAGCTATTCTTAAAGATGATTGGCAGTCTTATGGAGATGCTCTTCAACCTTCAGGATTAGAGATAATAACATCTGATGATAATATGAAAGAATTGCTAGGATTTAAAGCATATAATAATCTAATTGTAGATTATAAGGATATAAATAATGTAGAAGAAAATAGAAAAGTAGAAAAATATGTTAAAGAAAATATACCTGCAGCATTAAGTATAAAACAAGGATTTTATAATCAACAAAAGGAATCAATGTCGCAAATATACAGAGAAAGCATTATAAATATAACTTTAGTACTTATGATTGCAGCTATAAGTATATTCTGTACAGTTAAATCTAATATTATGGAAAGAAGAAAAGAAATATTTACAATGAGAGCATTGGGAATGTCTGCTAAGGATATGAATAGTATGAATATGTATGAAGCTGTAACATACGCAGTATTAAGTATAATATCTGGAATAGCATTGGCAACATACAAACTTGTAAAATATGTTGAGTGGAACAATAATGCCTATACAGATTTTGGAATAGAACATTTTATGGACTTTAGATTCCCTTATCCACAGGCGATAATATTCACTGTTGTTACACTAGCGACTTGTATAATAGCAGTAAAATTAGCAAACAGAGATTTTAAGAATAAAGAAATATCAGATGGTATGAGAGATATAGACTAGAGGAGGAAGTGTGATGAGTGGTTATTTTTATAATAAAAAAGCAAACATAATGAAAAAAGACAGCATCGTTATAATATCCAACCAATATAGTGGAAAATGGATAAAAATTCCTCTTATATGCTATGAAGTGATAGAAGAGTCAGTTGAAAAACAACTGGCTCTTGAAAAAATGATTGATTTATTTAGTGAAGATGACAAAGACTACTTTAGAAAAATAATAAAATCATTAGAAGATTTAGATCTAGTAACAGAAAATCCAAATGAAGAAATATATTATGGAATGATTCCAAAAGTTTCAATAGCTATAACTAATAAATGTAACCTAAATTGTTGCTATTGCTGCAAAGAATCAAACATAAATCGGGAAGAAAGAATGAACTTGAACGAGTTAAAAAAAGTTGTAGACAATGTATTAAAATTAAATCCAATCAATCTTACAATATCAGGAGGAGAGCCACTTGTAAGAAAAGACTTTGTTGAGTTTATAGAATATATAAAATTAAAATACGACGAAAAGCTCATACTAAGCACAAATGCTACGCTAATAGATGAAAAAATGGCTAAATTTATAAGTGATAATTTTTACGCAGTAGAGATTAGCCTTGATGGATACGACGAAGAAACTTGCTCAGAAGTAAGGGGAAAAGGTGTATTCAACAAAGTTATGAAGGCTATTGGACATCTTAAAGATAATGGTTGCGATAAGATAAGTATATCTATGGTAATGGGAAAATATAACGAAGGATATAAACAAAAGTTTGAAGAACTAAATGAAAAAATAGGTACAAAAGCGAGAATAAGATACTTCTGTAAATTTGGAAGAGGATTTAGTGGATGTGAAAAGTATGTTGAAAATGATGAGGTATTCTACACTCCTCAAGATTTATATACTTTAGATGAAAATAGCTACGACAATATAAACACAGGACATTGTAATGCTGGAAGAAATAGCATATTTATAGCAGATGATGGATATGTGTATTCTTGTCCAAATATAACAGATGATAAATTTAAGACATTTAATATATTAGATATGGACTTAGAAACAGAGGAAAAATTATATAAAAAGGATTTTGAAGGATTTAAAAACTTTGAAAACTTAGATCTAAAAAATCAAACTCGCTGCAGAGATTGTTCAGTAAATGCTTTTTGTAATACTTGCCCAGCGAAAAATCAGTTACTATATGAAAATGAAAAAGCATTTGAAAAATACTGTGAATTTAATAAAAAGCATTTGGAAAATATATTGTGGAAGTAGAATTTTACCATTCAGGTAAATTTTCATACCATTCAGGACAAAGCTATTGTTTTTAATAAGTTAAAATGTTATTTTAAAGACAAGAAATTTAAAGAAAAAATTTTTAACTTTAATATATTAATTAAATTAAATAAATGAATAATAGCAACCTGCACACATAATAAAAGAGAATATTGTATAAAAATATTTGGCAGAGGATACTATTTGAAATTATATTTTAATTTAATCATATATATAAATATAAAAACTTAGGAGGAAAATAAAATGTCAGAAGTTAAAAGAAAAAAAATAAAAATAGAGGAAAAGATAGAACTAAAAGAAATAGAAATGCAAGCAGATCCATGTAAAGGAAGTAATAATATCATATGTAAACATAATTGCTGTAAAGATTGTTATAATGGTACATCACCATATCCTACAAAGATGTATTAAATTACAGTTTGAGGTATAAAGGGGAGTATCATACTCCCCTATTTTACTAAGAATAGGATGTGGTATTATGAAAAAAATATATAGAAAACTTTCTTATCTATATATAAAAAAGAACAAATCCAGAAGTCTGATGATGCTTATCATGGTAATAGCTACAGTAGCATTTATGATTTCTATAGATATGATAGAAGTATCTCAGACATATAGCAGAGCAGAAGCATATAAAAAGGCGTATGGTGATTATCATATTGAATATGTAGATATTAGCAAGGAAAAGATAAATAAGGTAAAGAATGATAAGAGAGTAGGATACAATGATAATGTGCAAAACTTAGGGTTTCTTATAAATAAAGAAAATGGTACAAGAGTTGAATTAAAATCATTTGATGGAGAAAATGATAATTCAATGAAATATTTTGATAGAAAAGGTCAAGTTTTAAAAGGAAGGAAACCTAAAAATAATAACGAGATAGTGGTAGATGAAGAAAGTGCTAAAAATTTAGGTATATCAGAAAATCCAATAGGAAAAACAATATCTTTTGAGCTTAGAAAAAGTTATACTCTTCCTACAGGAGAGGAAAAATTATATTCTGAAATAAAAACATTTAAAGTAGTTGGAATTGTACAAAGAGCATATAAAGGTCTTGATTCTAGTATCACAGGAGCAGAACATGAGAGAGGATTAAGTTATACATATGGAGATTTTAATGGACAAAATATAATTCCAACCGAGGCGTTGACATACGATATAATATTAAGATTTAATGGAAATGAAGAAAAAGCGAATAGTCTAGTTGAAAAAGTAGCTATGGATTATGAACTTGGAAGAATGTCATTCAATCCAAATTCAAATTATTTAGCAGAATTATTTAAAATAAATGATTTGAAAAATATAAGAGAGATTAATAATAATAACTTGATTTTAATTTTAACGGTAATCCTTTTAGTATTCAATATGTTAAATATAATATGGGGAGAATACTTAAAAGAAATAAGTATGCTAAGACTTATTGGAGCAAGAAAAAAAGATATAAGATTTATGGTTATATATCAGTCAGTATTATTAGCGATATTTGGAACTATAATAGGAATTGCTGTAGGAGTAGGGATTACAGGATTAGGAGTTAATTTATTTAAAGACACTACATTAGAAATAGCAAAAGTTAAACCTAGAATATATATAGATACTGAAGTAATTACAAAAACTATTATAGTGACTATAACAGCTATAATGTTAGCTACAATTATTCCTGTAATAAGGATAGGTAGAGTTGGATGTATGGAATCTATAACAAATTCTACAACTCATATAAATAGAGGAAAACAATCAAAAGTAGGAAGATTTATTCAAAATAAGTTTGGTATTTATAGATATATGGGAATAAGAAATCTTTGGCTTAAAAAGACAAGAACATTAATATCAATACTTACTATTACACTTTGTGGATATTTAATTATGTATACATTTTCAAGTATGGTGAATGAAGTTAATGACAAGATAAGAAGAATATATCATAGATACGATATAGAAAGTTCTATTGGAATAGCAAGTGATCCAGATACTTATAAAATACCAGAAAAGATAATAGACAATATAAAAGATATGAAAGGTGTAAAATTTGTTTCTTCTAGATACAATGGTAAATCAACATTTGTTGAAGATAGAAATAAGATAAATGATTATTTTATAGAGTATTATGGAATAGAAGGGAAGGAAAAAGTTGAGTTTGAAAATTACCTTAGATTCTTTAATGATAAAGATATAAAAAGAGTCTTAGAAGAATATATGTTAGATGATAAAACCACAAAAGATATAAATGGTAAAACAGATGGATATGTAAATGTAGCAGTATATAATCATTTTTATGATATTATAAAAACAAATACTTATCAAAATATATATAAAGATTTAAAAGAGGGTGACGTAATAACTCTTGGTGTAAAATATCATAATGGAGAAAAAATAGAAAAAAGAAATGTAAAAGTAAGAGTTGCAGCGATAATAGATTTAGAGTGGCGGGCTTATGGAGATTTTCTTCAACCATCTGCTTTAGAGGTAATAACTTCTGAAAATAATATGAAAGAATTGTTAGGGTTTAAAGCATATAATAATCTTATTGTAGATTATAAAGATATTAATAATGTAGAAGAGAATAAGAAAATAGAAAAATATATTAAAGAAAATGTACCAGGATCACTAAAAATAAAACAAGGATTTTATAATGAACAAATTGAAGGAACTAAACAAATGTACAGAGAAGGTATCGTAAATATAAGTTTGGTACTAATGATTGCTGCAATAAGTATATTCTGTACAGTTAAATCTAATTTAATGGAAAGAAGAAAAGAAATATTTACAATGAGAGCTTTGGGAATGTCTGCTAAAGATATGAATAGGATGAATATGTGGGAATCAATGATATATGCTTTATTGAGTATATTATCAGGTATAGGATTGTCAACATATGAACTTATCAAGTTTGTTGAATGGCATAATGAAGCATATAAAACATATGGTATAGAGCATTTTATGGACTTTACATTCCCATATCCACAGGCGATAATATTCGCAGTTGTTACACTAGTTACTTGTATAATAGCAGTAAAATTAGCAAACAGAGATTTTAAGAATAAAGAAATATCAGATGGTATGAGAGATATAGACTAGATAGTAAAAAATAAAAATAATTAATATATGGGATAGTTTTTGCTATCCTCATATATTAAATAAAAATCATAAAGAAGGTGATTACTTTGAAGTTTAGAGAAGAAAGAATTAAATTTAAAGACAAAGAACTGATAATAAGAGAAAGAAATAACAGAGTGCTTATGTACAACACAAGATTTAAAAGACATATAATTCAAAGTAAAGAAGTATACTCATATATAAAAAAGGCAGAAGAAATGGGACTTACAGTAGAAGAATTTGTCGATATGTTTGAAGGTTCAGACAAGGAATATATGAAAGACCTTATGATAAACATGGGAAAAGCAGGTATACTTGAATCATCAATGAGTGAAGATTTTTATAAAAATATGAATAATAGATTTAAAGCTATATATTTGGCAGCAACTCATAAGTGTAATTTAGCTTGTAGACATTGTTGTACAAATTGCAACTCTACAGAAAAAGATATACTAACTACAGAAGATGTAAAATCAATAATGGATTTTGTAGCTGAACTAGAACCGTACGAGTTTATAATAACAGGTGGAGAGCCTATGATAAGAAGCGATTTTGAAGAGTGTGTTCATTACTTTAAAGAAAAAGACTGTAAAACAGAACTAGTTCTTTCTACAAATGCAACTATTATAGATGAATCTAATGTAGACTTTATAGTAAATCATTTTAATAGAGTAGAAATAAGTATAGATGGAGTAGATGAAGAAACTTGTGGATTAGTTAGGGAAAGAGGAGTATTCAATAAAATAATGAGATCTATAGTATTACTTCATACTAGAGGATTTAGAAATATAAGAACGTCTATGGTTGTTGGAGATAAGAATAAACACCTTGAAGAAAAATTTTATGCTTTAAATGAAAGAATAGGAACAAAAGGAATGGTTAGATGCTTTGAGCCAGAAGGTAGAGGAGTAGAAAATGCGTCATACTTTATATCAGAGGAAACTATACTTCCATTTGGACTTACAGAATTAGATAAATTAAGTTTTGAAAAAGATAAAGATAATCTAAAATCATGTTCTTGTGATATGTATAAGTCAAAAATGTTTATAGATTATGATGGAAATATGTATCCATGTCAATCTTTGATAAAACCAAAGTATTCTTATGGAAGTGCATTAGATAAAGATACTAGAATGAGTGTGCTTGATTTTGATTATGATTTATCTGATAGTAAACTAGCAGCTAGACTACAAAATATAATGCCGTATAATTTTGAAAAATGTAAGGATTGTGATGTAAATGTATTTTGCTTTTTCTGTCCTGCACTAGTAGATAAGTTGTTAGATAATGAAGATTGTCCTGACTATGAAAAATGGTGTTCTATAATGAAACCACAATTAAATAGAATAGTATGGGGGGAATAAAAATATGAAATTTACAATAGTAATGACTGATGACTGTAATCTTAGATGTAGCTACTGTTATGAAGGTGGTTGTAAACCTAAAAAATATATGAACAAAGAAACAGCAGATAAATGTATAGAGTTTATAAAAGAAAAACTAAAAGAAGAAAAGGATGATAAAAGACCATTATGGATAACACTTCATGGTGGAGAACCTCTTCTAAATTTTGATATAGTAAAATATATTAAAAATAAATTGGATGATGAAATAGTAGATAGAAAAATAATATATGATATGACTACAAATGGAACAATAATGAACGATGAAATATTAGAGTTTATAAAAAATGATTTAACAGAGGTATCTATAAGTTTAGATGGTACTAAAGAATCACATAATGCAAATAGAGTATTTCCAGACGGAAGTGGATCATATGATATAGTTATGAAAAATATAAAAAAACTACAAGATGAAAATATACCTATTAGATGTAGGATGACATTTAACCAATATAATGTAGATAAAATGTATGAAAGTATTGAAAGTGTGTCAAAACTTGGCTTTAGATATCTTGCAACTGCTGTAGATATTATGTCTGAGTGGAGCGAGGAAAAAGTTGAAGTATATAAAGAACAGAGAATGAAGCTTATAGACTTTCATTTAAAAAATCCAGAAGTAAATTTAGGTATGACAGATTTAAGACTTTTAAATGTTAAGCGAGGGGATTGTTTTGGTGGTATATGCACATTTTGCATAGATACAGATGGAACAATTTATCCGTGTACATTTGCAATAGGTAAAAAAGACTATGAAATAGGAAATATATATAATGAAAACCCTTTAGATAAAGATAAATTAAAAGAAGTTGTTAATGAGAATTTTAGAGATTTTGAAGAATGTTCAGGTTGTACAAGAAAAGAATACTGTACTGCTGTAAGATGTAGAATAGTTAACAAACTTAGTACAGGTAGTTATTCAGAAGTGCCATATATGGCTTGTGTTGATGAACATATGAACTTTAAAACAACTAAAAAACTTTTGGAACTTGGTGAAAGAGGTAGGGATTTATAAATGGAAAAGTCAAATATATCCAAAAGAAAAAGTCCTGTAAAAAGGTTTATAAAATTTGTAGTAAATCATAATAAGATGAGTATTTTTACTGCAATGATAATGGTGATATTTATAACATCGATAGACCTTATTCTGCCTATGCTGACAAAAAATATGGTAGATAAAGGTATAACAGGAAAAAATCTTGAATTACTATTAAAAATAATTGCAGCTTATTCTGTAATGTCAGTTTTAGCTAGAGTTTTAAATTTGACACTAGGCTATATATATGCAACTATGAGAAATAGGGTGGCTGTAAAGTTTAGATTGAAGGTATTAGATCATTTATCGAAGTTATCTGGAAAATTCTATACAGAGAATAAAACTGGAAATCTTATGTCTATAGTACAATCTGATATAGATATAATAGAAAATATAGATGCGGAACTTGTATTTTCTATTATTAAAAATTCAATAACAGCGATTATTTCTCTCTACTTAATGTTTAGACTACAATCTGTTCTTTTTGTAGTTGTTGTGTTTATACAAATATTACTTGTTACAACGCAGAGATACTTTACAAAAAATATACATTCTAATGTGAGTATGTTTAGAGATGAATATGGTGATACAAGCAATGTAGTTCAAGAATATGTTTATAATATAATGAATGTTATAATATCTAAATCAAAGAGGTTTTTTATATCACAATTTATAAAAGGTCAGAGAGGACTTATAAATAAAGATATAAAAATAGATGTTCTTATGAGTGGAAATATGTGTGTTGCAAATATATTTAATCTTATGATGAGTATGGCTATATATGGATATGGTGGATATATGATAATAAATGGAGATTTTACATTAGGTTCATTAATAGCATTTCAAAACTATGCAGGAATGTTAATAGGCCCATGTATAAGTATTGTAAATGCAAATAATAGAATACAACAAGCTAAAGTTTCTATAGAAAGAGTATATTCTATATTAGATGAAGAACCTGTTATAGATGAAGATCAAAATATGCTAGAAGGACTAAGAGCAGATAATATTAAAGAAATATCTGTTGAAAATGTAAAGTTTGGATATGAAAATGATGAATCTGAAAAGAAATATATCTTAAATAATGTATCTATGAAATTTGAAAGAGGAGATATTTCGGCTATTGTTGGAGAGAGTGGATGTGGAAAGTCAACTCTTTCAAAGCTTATGTATAGACTATGGGATGTTGATGATGGAAGTATTAAAATTGATGAAAGAGATATAAGAAATATAAAACTTATGTCTTTGAGAAAATGTATTTCTGTAGTTAGTCAAGAGATAGTTATATTTGATAGTACAATAAGAAATAATATATCATTAGGCAAAAAAATACCAGATGATGATATATTGAGAGTATGTAGTTTAGCTGGTTTAGATGATTTTATTTCTTCTCTTGAAGCTGGTTTAGATACAGAGATAGGGGAAAAAGGAATAAAAATATCTGGAGGACAAAAGCAAAGAATTTCTATAGCCAGAGCTATGTTATGTGATAGTCCAATTATTATATTTGATGAAGCTACATCAGCATTAGATAATGTATCTCAAGATATAATAATGGATAGTATAAAGAAGAACTTAGAAGATAGAATAGTAATAGTGATAGCACACAGATTATCTACTATAAAAGATGTAGACAAAATATTTGTAATGTCAAATGGAAAAATAGCAGAATCAGGAAATCACGAAGAACTTATATCTAAAAAGGGAATATACTATAAATTGTATAGAAATGAATAAAGAGGTAGTTCTATGAAAAATATAAAAATTGCTGTATTAGATACAGGAATAGATACGGAAGATAAAGATATCAAAGATAGATATGTATATGATAAAGAATTGCAAGTTGAAGGTATAGATAATATAGAAGATGTAATAGGACATGGAACATTATGTGCAAAGACTATACTAGAAAGATGCCCAGAAGCGATAATATATCCTATTAAGATATTTAATGATGAAGGAGTGACTGAAGTATCAAAGCTTATAGTAGCATTAGCAAATCTGATTGGTAAAAATATAGATATAATAAATATATCAGCATCTATGATAAAAGAAAATAGACTTGAAGATTTGAGAACAGTATGCAATATTCTTAGAAGTGAAGGAAAGATACTAGTAGCTTCTAAACATAAGAAAGCGAAAAATATAAAAAGTTATCCAGCTTCATTTGATTCTGTAATTGGTGTGAAAGGATATAAGAGAATTTGCAAAGATAATGATTATACATATGATAGTAAAAGAGAAAACCAAATGTATGCAAATGGAAGAGATAGATTGTATAAATTTAAAGATAGTGTAACTGCATTTGGAAAGCATAGTAGAGCATCTGCATTAGCTGCGGGGATAATAGCAGAGATAATGTATAAAGAGAATACAAAAGATATTTATAAAATAGAGCAAATTTTAAAAAGTAAATCAAACATATCTGAAACATATAAAGAAAGAAGATACAAATATAAAAAAGAATATGTGTATGATACTATTGTTAGAAAGATTGTTGATATTTTGAATGAAAATTTTGCAGATGGACGAATAAATATAGAGTTTCTTGAAAAAAATAGTTTGATTAATAATATGACAGGGTTGTATGGAGATAATGCGTATGATTTTGTTTGTATGCTAAATAAAGAATTTGGCATAGATATAAATTATGAGAATTTGTACTTGTACGAAATAGAAAATTTGTACATTTTGAGCCATATTGTTCATAAAGAACTAGATAAATAATAGTAAAGAAGGGAGAGAGTATTTATGTCAAAAATTATAAAGCATAGATACTCTCTTTTTAATTAGTTGATATAAAGAGAGGTAAAAAATGATAACAATAGGAATATGTGATGATGAGTTAGACGTTAGAATGGATATAAAAAACGCTATACTAAATACAATGATAGATAAAGACATAGAGTATCAAGTCAAAGAATTTAGCAATGGTGAAGATGTTATAAAATATATAGAATTAGATAATGAAATAGATATACTTTTTTTAGATATACAAATGGATGGGTTGGATGGTATGGAAACTGCTCGTAAACTAAGAGAATATGATAGAACAACTGAGATAATATTTGTAACATCAATAGGAGAAAAAATAAGTGAAGCTTTTGAGGTAAGAGCATTTAGATTTATAAAAAAGCCAATACAACATGAAGTTATAGAAAAAAATCTAAAAGAGTGTGTGGTAGAAGTAGCCAAGAAAAGAGGCTGCTTTTTAAAAATAAAGACCGATAATGGATTTAAGAAAGTATATAGTAGAGATCTAATATATATAGAAGCAATTAATAAAAAAATAAAACTATGCACAAAAGAGGGAGATTTAGAATGTAGAGGTAACTTAAATGATATTGTATCTAACTTTGAAAAACAATTATTTATACAATGTCATAGGAGTTATATTGTAAATATGATATATATTGAAGAGATTTACAATAGGGATATAATTATGGAAAATGGAGCTAGAATACCTATTAGCAGAAATAAATATAAAGAAGTAGTGGATAAATACTTCTGGTCAATAGGAGAGGATATATAATGGATGTATTAATTGGTGAGTGTATTAATTTGATTTGTATAATATTCTCGATATCTATATTAAACTGGGTAGTTGGATATAGGAAATATAGCGATATAGATTTTTTGAAAAATATAGTTATTCAGGCGACTATAATAATAGTCTTATATGTAGCATCAAGGTATATCAGCATATGGAATATAGCTATTTTAGATAATAATATAAGCCAACATTCTGCATTATCGTTTGATTTAATAGAGATTATCAAGAGTATGAGAATATCTAAGGAAAAAGCGATTTGGATTATAAGTAATATAGTTATAATGATAGGAATTAGTTATATATATTCAAAAGTATATAAATTAGAATGGAAAAAGTTTACTTTTTTATATATACTAACAGGACAATATATAAGTATGATTGAGAACTCTTTTTTATCAAGATTTTTATTTACATTTGAAAATGGAGTAAGCATGTCAAGTCCACTTTCTTTAAAATTTGAATTGCATGACTGGAATATATTTAATATAAAAATAATAATTATAGCAATAATAATTTGGATAAGTGTAATAATATTAGACAAATTAATAGATAGACTTTTAAAGAATAAAATTTATAGGTATTCAATAAATATAATTATGCTAAATTTTGTTTACATAGTATTAATGCAATATGTAATAAAGACAGAAAAATATGGAATAAATCGTTCAGAATTGTATATTATTATTACAGAAATAATACCTATGTTTACTATAATATCTACAGTAATAATTCTTTATATAATTCTTGAGATAAAAAAACAAAGTGAAGAAAAAGTAAAAGAAAAAGAAATGTATACTAGACTTGAATCTAAAAATGATTACTATGAAAAATTAGAAAAATCTCAAGAAGATATTAGACGCTTATATCATGATATGAACAATCATCTTTATGCTATAAAAAATATGAATAAAAATAAATCAGATTCTTTAGAGTATATAGAAAGTATACAAAATGAATTAAATAAAGCTAATAAAATTAAAGCAAGTGGAAATGCTATTTTTGATATAATTGTAGACGAAAAAATGAAGATTTGTGAGAATAAAGGGATAGAGTTTATTTTAGATCTAGATTCTAAAAATACAGGATTTATAGAAAATATAGATATGTCTAGTATTTTAGGAAATATACTGGATAATGCAATAGAAGCCTGTGATAAAATTGAAAATAGTAGAAAGTATATAAATTTAAAATCTATGTGGGCTAAAAATATGTTTGTTTTTATTTGTGAAAATAGTAAAGAAAATGATGTTAAAAAAGTAGAAGGACGATATATTACAAGTAAAAATGATAAATCAAAACATGGTATAGGGATAAAAAGTGTTGAAGCTTCTGTAAAGAAATATAATGGAAAAATGAATATCTCTTGTGATGAAAATACATTTAGAATAAAGGTGGTTATCCCCAAAAATTAGGTTTATAAGCTCTGTAAATAAAAAGAGTATTTGTATCAAATTATTGATATGAATACTCTTATTTTTTTGTTTTAATCTTGTAAAGATAAAAAGATTGCCATTCACTCCATATTTAATACCACTCGTCAAAATCTATTGTTTATGAATTTTAAAAATGTTATTTTATAAAAAAGGAGAGTGATTGTTATGAAAATATATAGAAAATTATCTTCTTTATATATGAAGAAGAACAAATCAAGAACTTTGATGATGTTTATCATGGTAATAGCTACAGTTGCATTTATGATTTCTATGGATATGATTGAAGTATCTCAAACATATAATAGAATGGAAGCATTTAAAAAGTCTTATGGAGATTATCATTGTGAGTATGTAGATATTAGCAAAGAAAAGTTAGAAAAGGTAGAAAATGATAATAGAGTAGGATACAAGGACAATGTACAAAACTTAGGATTTTTAATAAATAAAGAAAATGGAACAAGAGTAGAATTAAAATCATTTAATGGAGAAAATGATAATCCTATGAATTTCTTTGATAGAAAGGCACAGGTGTTGGAAGGAAGAAAGCCTAAAAATAACGGCGAAATAGTATTAGATGAAGAAAGTGCTAAAAATTTGGGAGTATCAGGTAACCCAATAGGAAAGACAATATCTTTTGAGCTTAGAAAAGAATACACTCTACCAAGTGGTGAGAAAAAGTTATATTCAGAAAATAAGAGTTTTAAAGTAGTTGGAACAGTAAAAAGGACGTATAAAGAAGCAAGGACTATAAGTAGTTCAAGTACAGGTGCTGAGCAAAAAAGAGGAATTTCTTATACATACGGAGATTTTGAAGGGAAAAGTATAATACCACAGGAAGCATTAACATATGATATTATACTTAGATTTAAAGGAAATGAATTGGTTGCTAGTAATAAAGTAGATAAATTAGTAAATGATTACAATCTTGGAAGACTAACAATAAATGCAAATTCAAATTATTTATCAGAATTATTTTCTATTAATGATTTAAAAAGTGTAAAAGAGATAAATCAAAATAATATAGTTTTGATAATAACAGTTATACTTTTAGTATTTAATATGATGAATATAATATGGAGTGAATATCTTAGAGAAATAAGTATGCTAAGACTTATTGGAGCAAGGAAAAGAGATATAAGATTTATGGTAGTATATCAATCTATACTTCTTGCAGTATTTGGAACAATTATAGGAATTGTATTAGGGATTGGTATAACAAAATTAGGATTAATTATTTTTAAAGATCCTTTATTGAACGAGATAGGAATTAGTCCTAATCTACACATTGATAAAGATGTAATTATGAAAACAGCAAATATATCTATATTTGCAATAGTATTAGCTACAATAATTCCAGTTATTAGAATTGGTAGAGTAGGATGTATGGAAGCTATATCTAACTCTACAAAACACAAAAAAAGAGAAAAGCAATCTAAAATAGGAAAGTTTATTCAAGATAAATTCGGAATATTTAGATATATGGGAATTAGAAATCTTTGGATTAAAAAGACTAGAACTCTTGTATCAATACTTACAATAACACTTTGTGGATATTTAATAATGTATACTTTTTCTAGTATAGAAGAAGAGGTAAATGATAAGATAAGAACAATATATTATAAATATGATGTAGAAACTTCTATAGGTATAGCAAATGACCCAGAAACATACAAAATACCGGATGAAAAAATAGAAAAAATAAGAAAGATGGATGGAGTAAAAGTAGTAAATCCATCATATAATGCGACATCTACATTTGTAGCAGATAAGAAAAATGTTGAAAAAGCATTTATAGATTATTACGGTTTAGAAGGTGACAAAAAAGTAGAATGTGAAAATCATCTTAGATTTTATAGTAATCAAGGATTAAAGAAATATGTTGAACCATATATGCTAGATGGAAAGACTGCTGAAGAATTAGAAACAAAAACTGATGGATATATAAATGTGGCTGTTTACAATAGTTTTTATGATATGATAAAAACTAGTACTCAGAAAAAGATATTTAAAGATTTAAAACAAGGGGATATAATCGATATTGGTGTAAAATACCATAATGGAGATAAAATAGAAAAGAAAAATGTAAAAGTAAGAGTAGCAGCTATTTTAGAACCTGATTGGATGTCTTATGGTGATGCACTAATGCCATATAAATTTGAGGTTATAACATCTGAAGATAATATGAAAGAACTTTTAGGATTTAAAGCATATAATAACTTGACTGTAGATTATGAAAGTTTTGAAAATGAAAAAGCAAATCGTAAAGTAGAAGAATATATAACACAAAATATACCAGGAAGTATAGCTTTAAAAGTAGGTTTTGCCAATATTCAGAATAATTCTAAAAAAGAAGTGTTCAGAAAAAGCATGATAAACATAACTTTAGTACTTATGATTGCAGCAATAAGTATATTCTGTACAGTTAAATCTAACTTAATGGAAAGAAGAAAAGAGATATTTACAATGAGAGCTTTAGGAATGTCTGCTAAAGATATGAATAGTATGAATATGTTCGAAGCAATAACATATGCAGTATTAAGTATAGTATCTGGAATAGCCTTAGCAACATACAAACTTGTAAAATATGTTGAGTGGAACAATAATGCATATACAAACTTTGGTATAGAGCATTTTATGGACTTTACATTCCCATATCCACAGGCGATAATATTTGCAGTTGTTACACTAGCTACTTGTATAATAGCAGTAAAATTAGCGAATAGAGATTTCAAGAATAAAGAAATATCAGATGGTATGAGAGATATAGATTCATAAACTTACCATTCAGGACGTTTTTCCTACCATTCAGGACAAATCTATTGTTTTTAGTTAATTAGAATGTTATTTTAAAGACAAGAAAAGGGAAGAAGATTAAAGATAACAAATTCTTAAATTGGATATATTAACTGAATTGAAAAGATTGAAAATAGCAGCCTGCACACAAAACAAAAGAAAAAATAAAAAATATTTGGTAGAGGATACTATTTGATATTCTAATTTAGTTCAGATTTATATATAAAATAATTAAAAAATAGGAGGAACGAAAAATGTCTGAAGTAAAAGAAAGTAAAAAAATAAAAATAGAGGAAAAGATAGAATTAAAAGAAATAGAAATGCAGGCAGATCCTTGTAAAAATAATAATGGTCAAAATTGCAGATATGATTGCTGTAGAGATTGTTATGATGGCAGTGCATATCTATCACCAAAAATGTAATAAAATAAATTGAATAAAAAATAAATAACCAATAGGGAGATTAAGTTTTAATCTCCCTATTTTATCAAAATATAAAAGAAAGGGGGAATTGTATTATGAGAATATACAGAAAATTATCTCTTTTATATATGAAGAAGAATAAATCAAGAACAGTTATGATGTTTGCAATAGTAATAGCAACAGTAGCATTTATGTTATCTATAGATATGATTAAAATTTCTCAAGCATATAATAAGGTTGAAGCATATAAAAAAGCATACGGAGATTATCATGTTGAACATGTAGATATTAGTAAAGAAAAGTTAGAAAAGGTAGAAAATGATGATAGAGTAGGATACAGGGACAATGTACAAAACTTAGGATTTTTAATAAATAAAGAAAATGGAACAAGAGTAGAATTAAAATCATTTAATGGAGAAAATGATAATTCAAAGAATTATTTTGATAGAAAAGGTCAGATTCTTAAAGGAAATAAACCTAAAGATAATAATGAAATAGTCCTAGATGAAGAAAGTGCTAAGAATTTAGGTGTATCAGAAAATCCTATAGGAAAGACAATTTCTTTTGAACTTAGAAAAAAGTATAATCTTCCTAATGGAGAGGAAAGATTATACTCTGAAAATAAAAAATTCAAGGTTGTTGGAATTGTAGAAAGAGAGTATAAGGGATTAAATAGTAGTCTTGCTGGAAAAGTTGAACAAGAAAGAGGAATAAGTTATACATATGGTGATTTTAGAGGAAAAAATATAATACCCAAAGAAGCAATAACATATGATGTAATACTTAGATTTACAGGAAATGAATTATTAGCTGGTAAAAAAATAGAATATTTAATGATGGATTTGAAATTAGGCAGAATGTCTGTAAATCCAAACGGTAATTACTTATCAGCAATGTATTCAATAAATGATTTAAGAGATTTAGAAAATATTAATAAGAATAATTTAATTTTAATATTAACAGTCATACTTTTAGTATTTAATATGTTAAATATAATTTGGGGTGAATATCTAAGAGAAATAAGTATGTTAAGACTTATTGGAGCAAGAAAAAGAGATATAAGATTAATGGTAGTATATCAATCAACTTTACTTGCTATAATAGGAACTACAGTAGGAATAATTGTTGGGTTAGGTATTACAGAAATAGGAATAAATGTATTTAAAGATACAACACTAGAATTAGCCCAATTAAAACCTAAAATGCATATAGACTTAGATGTAATATCAAAAACAATCACTATATCAGTATTAGCAATAGTGTTAGCTACAATAATTCCGGTTATAAAAATAGGAAGAGTTGGATGTATAGAAGCAGTAACAAACTCTTTAAAAACTAAAAATAAAGGAAAACAATCAAAAGTAGGAAACTTTATTCAAAATAGATTAGGAATATACAGATATATGGGAGTTAGAAATCTTTGGCTTAAAAAAACAAGAACCCTTGTATCAATTCTAACCATTTCACTTTGTGGATATCTAATAATATATACTTTTTCAAGTATGCAAGGTGAAGTAGATGATAAAATAAGAAGAATATACTATAAATATGATATGGAATTTAAACCAGGAATTTCTAATGATGTAGAGGCGTTTAAAATCTCTGATGACAAAATAGAAAAAATAAAAAGTATAGATGGCATTAAAAAAACAAGCGCTTCTTTTAATGCAGATACTACATTTATTGAAGAAAAAAATAATATAAACAAAATTTTTATGGATTATTATGGAATAAAAGAAAGTGAAAAAGTTGAATTTGAAAGTTATCTTAGATTTTTGGATAATGAAGATATACAAGAAAAAGTAGAACCATATATGTTGGAAGGAAAAAAATCTAAAGATATATTAGGAAAAACAGATGGATATATAAATGTAGCTGTATTTAATAGTTTTTACGATGTTACAAAAACAAATACTTACCACAGTATATATAAAAATTTAAAGGTAGGGGATATCATTGATATAGGTGTAAATTATCATAATGGAGATAAAATAGAAAAAAGAAATGTAAAAGTTAGAGTAGGAGCTATTCTTAAAGATGACTGGCAATCTTATGGAGATTCTCTTTCTCCAGATAAATTTGAAGTTATAACATCTGAAGATAGTATGAAAGAGTTATTAGGATTTAAAGCATATAATAATCTTACTGTAGATTATAAAGATATTGATAATTTAGCAGAAAATAGAAAAATAGAAAAATATGCAAGAAAAAATATACCAGGTGCTGTTATTTTAAAAGAAAGTTTTTATAATGATCAAAAACAAGCAAATAAAAATATATTTAGAGAAAGTATGATAAATATAACACTAATACTTATGATAGCAGCGATAAGTATATTCTGTACAGTTAAATCAAACCTTCTAGAAAGAAGAAAAGAGATATTTACAATGAGAGCATTGGGAATGTCTGCTAAGGATATGAGTAGAATGAATATGTGGGAATCAATGACATATGCTTTATTGAGTGTATTATCTGGAATAGGATTAGCTACATATGCACTTTTCAAATTTGTTGAGTGGAACAATAACGCATATACAAACTTTGGTATAGAACATTTTATGGACTTTACATTCCCATATCCACAGGCGATAATATTCGCTGTTGTTACATTAGCTACTTGTATAATAGCAGTAAAATTAGCAAACAGAGATTTTAAGAATAAAGAAATATCAGATGGTATGAGAGATATAGATTCATAAACTTACCATTCGGGACGTTTTTCCTACCGTTCAGACCAAATCTATTGTTTTTAGTTAAAGATAATGTTATTTTAAAGACAAGAAACTTAAAGAAAAAACTTCTTAACTATGATATATTAACTGAATTAAATAAATTGATAATAGCAGCCTGTACACAGAAGAAAATAAAAAAAATAATGGGATTTGGCAGAGGATACTATTTGAAATTATATTTTAGTTTAGTATTTATATAAATATAAAAACTTAGGAGGAATAAAAAATGCCTGAATTAAAAGAAAGCAAAAAAATAAAAATATAGGAAAAGATAGAACTTAAAGAAATAGAAATGCAGTCAAATCCTTGTAAAAATAGTCAAAACCGGTCTTGTAGATATGATTGCTGTATAGATTGTTTAGTTGGTGGAAACCAAACACCATATCAGTCAGCTAAATATTAGATAGTAAAGTATTAAAATAAAAAATTAAATAACAATTGTATAAAAAGGAGATTAAATTTAATCTCCTTTTTATATAAATAATTAAATTTATATAAAGATTAAAAAGGAAAGGAGTGAAATGTTATGAAAATATATAGAAAACTATCGGCTTTATATATGAAAAAGAACAAATCAAGAACTTTAATGATGTTCATAATGGTAATAGCTACAGTTGCATTTATGATTTCAATAGATATGATTAAAGTTTCTCAAACATATAATAGAATGGAAGCCTTTAAACTAGCTTACGGCGATTATCATAGTGAATACGTAGATATTAGTAAAGATAAATTAGAAAAAGTAGCAAATGATAATAGAGTGGGATACAGGGATACTGTACAAAACTTAGGATTTTTAACAAATAAAGACAATGGAACAATAGGAGAATTAAAATCATTTAATGGAGAAAATGATAATCATAAGAATTATTTTGAGAGAAAAGCACAGGTACTAAAAGGAAATGAACCTAAAAATAATAATGAAATAATACTAGACGAGGAAAGTATAAAAAATTTTGAAATAGTTGGAGATCCAATAGGTCAGACAATATCTTTAGAACTTAGAAAAGAATATACTCTACCTAGTGGTGAGAAAAAATTATACTTAGAAAATAAAACATTTAAGGTAGTTGGAGTAGTAAAAAGAACTTACAAAGATATAAAAAATATGAGTAGTACAGATGTTGGAGCTGAACAAAAGAGAGGTATAGCTTATACATATGGAGATTTTAATGGACAGAGCATAATACCAAAAGAAGCATTAACATATGATATCATACTTAGGTTTAAAGGAAATGAACTAGTTGCCAGTAATAAAATGGAACAATTAGTAAATGACTATAGCCTAGGAAGAATGACTATAAATCCAAATTCAAATTATATATCAGAATTAATGTCTATTAATGATTTAAAAAGTGTAAAAGAGATAAATCCAAATAATATAGTTTTAATAATAACAGTTATACTTTTAGTATTTAATATGATGAATATAATCTGGAGTGAATATCTTAGAGAGATAAGTATGTTAAGACTTATTGGAGCAAGAAAAAGGGACATAAGATTTATGGTTGTGTATCAATCTGTACTTCTTGCTGTATTTGGTACAATTATAGGGATTGTATTAGGACTTGGTATAACAAAATTAGGATTAGTTACATTTAAAGATATGGTATTAGATGCAGTAGGAATTAGTCCTAGCGTACATATTGATCAAGATGTAATTATGAAAACTGTAAAAGTATCAGTATTAGCGATAATATTGGCTACAATAGTTCCAGTTATCAAAATTGGTAGAGTAGGATGTATGGAAGCTATCTCCAATTCTACAAAACACAAAAGAAAAGAAAAACAATCTAAAATAGGTAAGTTTATCCAAGATAAGCTTGGAATATTTAGATATATGGGAATTAGAAATCTTTGGATTAAAAAAACTAGAACTCTTGTATCAATACTTACAATAACACTTTGTGGATATTTAATAATGTATACTTTTTCTGATATGCAGGATGAATTAAATGATAAAATAAGAAGAATATACTATAAAAATGATATAACAGTATGTGGTGGAATTGCAAACGATGAAGAAAGATTTAGAATAGAAGATAATAAAATAGATAAAATAAAAAATATGGATGGAGTAAAAGGGGTTAAACCTACATACGATGCAACTACAACATTTGTGACAGATAAGAAAAATATTGAAAAAGCATTTATAGATTACTATGGTTTAGAAGGTGATAAAAAAATAGAATCTGAAAATTATATTAGATTTTATGATAATCAAGGATTAAAGAAATATGTTGAACCATATATGCTAGATGGAAAAACTGCTAAAGAGTTAGAAACAAAAACTGATGGATATATAAATGTGGCTGTGTACAATAGTTTTTATGATATGATTAAAACTCATACTCAGAAAAAGATATTTAAAGATTTAAAACAAGGGGATATAATCGATATTAGTGTAAAATACCATAATGGAGATAAAATAGAAAAAAGAGATGTTAAGGTAAGAGTTGCTGCTGTTCTTAAACCGGATTGGCAATCTTATGGTGATGCAAAAATGCCATATAAGTTTGAGGTTATAACATCTGAAGATAATATGAAAGAACTTTTAGGATTTAAGGCATATAATAATCTTGCTGTAGATTATAAAGATATGGAAAATATAGAAGCAAATAGCAAAGTAGAAGAATATGTAACACAAAATATACCTGGAAGTATAACTTTAAAAACAGGATTTGTTAATATTCAAAAGCAAGAAACTAAAAATATATTTAGAGAAAGTGTTATAAATATAATCCTAGTGCTTATGATTGCAGCTATAAGTATATTCTGTACAGTTAAATCAAACCTTCTAGAAAGAAGAAAAGAAATGTTTACAATGAGAGCATTGGGAATGTCTGCTAAGGATATGAATAAAATGAATATGTGGGAATCAATGACATATGCTTTATTGAGTGTAGTATCTGGAATAGGATTAGCTACATATGCACTTTTCAAATTTGTTGAGTGGAACAATAATGCATATACAAACTTTGGAATAGAACATTTTATGGACTTTACATTCCCATATCCACAAGCGATAATATTCGCTGTTGTTACATTAGCTACTTGTATAATAGCAGTAAAATTAGCTAATAGAGATTTTAAGAATAAAGAAATATCAGATGGTATGAGAGATATAGATTCATAAACTTACCATTCAGGACGTTTTTCCTACCGTTCAGACCAAATCTATTGTTTTTAAATATTTAAAGTGATAATTTAAACATATAGATATATATATATCAACAATACTTATATAGAAAGGAAAATCCGTTATGAAAGATTTAAATTTAGTGGAAAGCTTAGAAGTTTGTAATTTAAAAAAATACTATGGTAAAGATGAAAGTCTTGTTAGAGCTGTAGATGGAATTGATTTAAAAATAGAAAAAGGGAAATTTACTTCTATAATCGGAGCTTCTGGTTCTGGAAAGAGTACATTACTTCATTGTATGGCAGGATTAGACAAACCAACAAGTGGAGAAGTAAAGCTTGGAACAAAAAGTCTATATGATTACAATGATAACGAACTATCAAAAATAAGACGTAAAAAATTTGGATTTATATTCCAGAGCTTCAATCTTATACCAGTAATAAATGTATACGATAATATTGTACTACCAATACTTTTAGATGGTGGAAAAGAGGATAAAGCATATATAGATAGGATAATAAAAGCTGTGGGACTTACAGATCAGATAAAAAAATTCCCAAATGAGTTATCAGGAGGGCAGCAGCAGAGGGTTGCAATAGCTAGAGCACTTTCAAACAAACCTGCTATAATATTTGCCGATGAACCAACTGGTAATCTAGATTCAAAGACTACTCAAGAGGTTATGGATCTTTTAAGTGATACAGTAAAGGAATTTAAACGGACATTGGTTATGATAACACACAATCAAGAAATAGCTGAAACTGCTGATAGAATAATAACTATAAGCGATGGAAAGATAATAAAGGATACAAATGATTTAAAGGAAAATAAATAGTATTCAAAACATAGAATAAAAAGTTTGTAAAAACTGAAAAATGGGCGAGGAAAATAACTTCCTTCGCCCATTTTTTAGTTTAAAATCTCTATCAGAGAGTATAAGTCAGTAATTATTAAGTAGCTTAAATTAGTTTAACGACTTTAAAAAAAATAAGTGATAATATATAATTAAATATATATGAAATAAAGAAAAAGTAAGGGTGTAATCCTTAATTTAAACATATTATACGAGGAGTGATAAATTTGAAATCAGTAAATGATGCGATATTGTCCCCTAATATGGAATATGGAATCAATGAAGATATCGTAGTCTATGATGGAAGATTTTGTGTATATTTAGATAAAAAATATAAATGTAATGGAAAGATATTTTTAAAACCATCTTCTCCATCAGCGATAACATTTAAAGCTAGAATAGTATCGACAGCAGATGATAGTTTAGAAGAGTGCAGTTTGGACGATGCTGTTTTAGAGATACATGGATACAAACTTTCATCGGCGACAATAAGAAGAATAAACGAAACATCAGTAGAGGGATATATTAACAATGATTGTATAAAGTCTAAAAATTCTTATGTAAGCTATATAGATTTTGATTTATTAAATATAGATAAAATACCCGGAAAGCTTATAAAGACAAAAGAAAAAGTATTTGCAGGTAGATTAGAGTTTGAGCTAAATGGATATTTAATAACGATTGATAAAAGGTACGACTACAGAAGAGAGTTTTACGAAGAGCTTATCGAAAAATCAGGTACAGTTACAACTCATGTAGGTAGGATAAGAAAGAAAGATGGGACATTGTTTAAGACAAATAATATAATGGGGCTTTTAGATAGGATTTGTACAGCCTTTAGTTTTGCTTGTGGAAGATATGTATCTTTTTCAGGTATAAGGGGATATCAGGATGAAAACGAGGTTTACAGAGCTTGGAATAGTGGAATGGTAACGCCGTTTACATTTTTACCTACTTGGACAGATACGCTTACAAATTATAGAAATTATGAAAAGTATTTATCTCTTATGTGTAGGAGATTGGAGGATTTCTACTATGGTCCAGCTATTAAAAATGCTGTAGATTGGTATATAGAGTCTTTAAATAACTTAACTATGGATAATGATATAATATCTGTTCAAATAGCGCTAGAGTCGCTATCTTATGTCGTATTAGTGGAAAAAACTAAGACGCTTACAGATACAGAGTTTGATAAGAATTCAGCTTCTAAAAATATAAGGATGTTACTTCAAATCTGCAATATTCCATTTGGAGGAGATGAGATGGAGATTTTCTCGGATGAAATAAGAGAAGAATTTGCAGATGGTATAGATCTTATAAGTTATTACAGAAATAAGATTGTCCATCCAAGTAAGAGAAGAAACAAGGTATTTTTATCTGCTGAAGATATTTGGAATATACTTGTAATAGGTATTCATTATATAGAATTGGCGATATTATATATAATTGGGTACAAGGGAGAGTATTCAAACAGACTAAAAGAAAGGTCTTTTGGAGAAGTAGAAGTTGTTCCGTGGAATTAAATTTACAAAAAGATTTAAAAATGAAAGATGATGTAAAAATAAAGTCAATTATTTTAAAAGTTCAAAAAATATGTTGACTTTATTTTTATTCTGGTATAGAATAATAAACATAACAAAGCAGAGTAAATAATCAGATAAAGCGAAGAAGAAAAATAGTAGATAGTAAAGTCTTTTCAGAGAGATTTCGGTTGGTGTGAGAAATCAAGAACTAATTATCGAACACATCTCAGAGCATAGCACCGAGAAAGAAAGTTCATGTAGGCTGCTACGGTAGTACCCGTTATCGTACAAGGGTATCGTCTTTTAATAAGACTGTACTCTATGAGGCTAGTATCGTGAGGTACTAGTGAAGAGAGGTGGAACCACGGAATTAATACTCCCGTCCTCTAGCTTAGCTAGAGTGCGGGAGTTTTTATTTACCTAAAAATAGAAACTGCTTGAATGAAAGTGGAGTTAAATCTGAGAATTATCACAAGAAAGGTTTTCTGAATATTTGCATAACTGCAAGAATAAAAAATATAATTACAGGAGGAAACGAAAATGAAAAAATTATTAAGAAAAGTGATGGTAGTATTTGCAGCAATGGTAATGGTATTAGGGATGACAGCTTGTTCATCAAAAGATAGTGGAAGTGCAGATAACAAGGTAATCGTAGGATTTGACAACACATTTGTACCTATGGGATTTTTAGATGAAGATGGAAATACAGTAGGATTTGACGTTGATTTAGCAAAAGAAACATTTAAAAGATTGGGAATGGAAGTAGAGTTCCAGCCAATAGATTGGTCAATGAAAGAAACAGAGTTAAACAGTGGTAACGTGGATGTTTTATGGAATGGATATTCATTAAGCCCAGAAAGAAAGAAAATAGTTTCTTATTCAGATCCATATCTTCAGAACAAACAGATAATAGTTACAATGGCGGATTCAAATATAAATAAGAAAGCTGATTTAGCAGGAAAAGAAGTAGGAACTCAGCAGGAATCAACAGCTCAGGCTGCAGTAGAAGCAGATACAGAGTTTGTAAGTTCACTAAAAGGTGGAGCACCAGTTCTTTACGATACTTATGATAAAGCTCTTAGAGACTTAGAGATAGGAAGAACTTCAGCAGTAGCAGGAGATGAAGTTTTAATAAGATACTATATGTCACAGAAAGGTGAAGATAAATATAAAGTACTAGAAGAAAACTTCGGATTAGAAGATTATGTAGTAGCATTTGCAAAAGACAACACAGAATTAAGAGATAAGGTAAATGATACATTAAAAGAAATAAAAGATGATGGAACATTTGACGAAATATATGCAAAATGGTTCAAATAAGATACATTTAAGGGAATAGTTAAATATAGAAGCAAATTATATAAAATAAAGGGAATAGATTTATTGATTAATTAAGGAAATAAAGCAGTGAAGGAGAATGAGAATTATGATAGAAGGTATAAAAATAGTCGTAGCGCTATTTGCAATAACATTAGTACTTTCAATTCCAGCTGGGATTGGAGTAGCTCTTTTAAGAATTTCAAAAAACGTAATAATAAGAAAGGTGACATCTTTTTATATACTTATAATGAGAGGTACTCCACTTCTTCTTCAGATGATAGTTATATTCTATGGGCTTCCACTTATAGGAATAACATTTGATAGATTTACAGCAGGAGCGGTTGCATTCTTCTTCAATTATACAGCGTATTTTGCAGAGATATTTAGAGGGGGAATACAATCAATAGACAAAGGTCAGTACGAAGCAGCTTATGTTTTAGGATTTGATAAAGTTTCAATGTATAAAAGAATAATACTTCCTCAGGTTGTAAAAAGAGTATTAGCGCCTGTATCAAATGAAGTAATAACACTTGTAAAAGATACTTCTCTTGTATACATATTAGGTCTAAACGATATATTAAGAATATCTCAGATAGCGATGAACAGAGAAGGAAGCTTAATGCCACTTGCATGGGCAGGTTTAATCTACTTAGTATTCATAGCAATTCTTACAAAAGTATTTGAAAAACTTGAAAAGAGATATTCTTACTATAATTAAGAGTTTTGATATTGAACTTACGGTTTAGAGCTTAATTTCAACTAGGAGGAATGCAAAATGATAGAGGTTATAAATTTAAAGAAAAAATTTAAAGATACAGAAGTTTTAAAAGATATTTCATTTGATGTAAAGGACGGAGAGATAGCTGTTGTAGTTGGAAAATCTGGAGCAGGTAAAACAACTCTTATGAGATGTATAAATGGATTAGAAGATTTTGATTCTGGAGAGCTTGTGTTAAATGGAGAGTCTATTAAAAATAACAACGACATGAAGAAAGTAAGAGGGAAAATTGGAATGGTATTTCAAAACTTCAACCTATTTCCTCACATGACAGTTATAGAAAATATAATAGAAGCTCCTGTAAATGTATTTGGAGAGAATAAAGAAGAAGCTTTGAAAAAGGCAAATGATCTTTTAAAAATGGTAGACCTAGCAGACAAAGGCGATAATTATCCTTTCCAACTATCAGGTGGTCAACAACAGAGAGTTGCAATAGCTAGAGCTTGTGCATTAAAACCAGATGTAATATGTTTTGATGAACCTACTTCAGCACTAGATCCTGAGTCTATACAAAATGTAATAGATGTTATAAAAAAATTAAAAGAAAACGGAATGGCTATAATAATAGTTACTCATGATATTGGATTCTGTGATGTAATAGCTGATAAGATAATTAGGTTAGAAGCGGGAATTATAAAAGAAGTAAAAAATAATAATAAATAAAATATAAAAAATAAGGGAGAGGTAGCGGTTGTTATTTCTCTCTTTTTTTGTCGGTTGAACGGCTTAAATTTAACATTTGAAGCTAAAAAGAATTGAATAAAATATTCATTTCCTATAAAATTAGATATGGACTATAAAAATAGACTATATAATGGGAGGACGTAATGGAAGGAATAAAAATATTTTCAGATAGTACTTGCGACTTACCTATAGAAGAGGTAAATAGAATGAATATAGGTATAATTCCTCTAACAATAAACTTTGGTGAGGAAGTATACAAAGAAGGTATAGATATAACTACAAAAGAAATATTAGAAACAGTGAAGAAGACAGGAGAACTACCTAAGACAGCATCTCCTTCTCCAGCAGAATTCTACGCAGCATTTGAGCCGTATGTAGAAAAAGGAGATACTATAATATACATAGGACTTTCTTCAAAATTATCTTCTACAGTTGCAAATGCTATGATAGCAAAGAATATGTTCGATAATAACGAAAACATACATATAATAGACTCTTTAAATCTATGTGGAGCAATAGGTGGATTAGTTAGAAACACTTATAATTTATTAGAAGAAGGAAATTCTGTTGAAGACACAATAGCTGAGATAGAAAAAGTTCTTCATCACTACAAATTATTCTTCACAATGGATAAGTTAGATTATCTTTATAAAGGTGGAAGATGTAGTGGAATGCAGTTTATATTAGGTAGCACTTTTGGAGTTAAGCCTATAATAGAAATGACTACAGAAGGTCTTAATGTTTGGAAAAAGACTAGAGGTAAGAAAAAAGCTATAGAAATGATGCTTGAAGAAGCTGAAAGAGATAAAGATAGAATATACAATGATGAGATTCATGTAGCTGCTATAACAGGTAGTGAAAAAGAATTAGAAGGTATAAAAGAACAGCTTACAAAAAGAACAGGAATAACTAAATTCCATGAATACAGCGTTGGATGCACAATAGCTAGTCACTGTGGAGATGGGACAGTAGGATTTGGATATTTCTTAAAAGAAAATTAAAAAGTAAGGGCATGAG
The DNA here is from genome assembly GCF_047807365.1 of Peptacetobacter sp. AB800. NCBI lineage: Bacteria > Bacillati > Bacillota > Clostridia > Peptostreptococcales > Peptostreptococcaceae > Peptacetobacter > Peptacetobacter sp. AB800. Next base: position 35,729 of record NZ_JBLOUI010000010.1, read on the forward strand.
TATAACTACTCTGTGCTCCAGGCTTCAACGCCCCACACCGTTTATGTAACACATTTAGCGGTTGTGGGGCGTTTGCAGTATTGTCGTTATAAAGCAGTTATATCTCATGCCCTCAGTTTGTTTACTTGTTTTTAAGAAATATACAAATCAAACTGTATTTAAATGGGATACTTGAAAAATAAAAAAGACTGTTGCAATTTTTGCAACAGTCTTTGAGTTTGCTTTTTAATTAGTCATTTAAAGTGTATGCATTAGCATATTTTTCTCTTAATTCAGCAACTTTGTCTTCGTAAGCTTTTAGCTGTTTTATCTGAGCTAATTTACCTAGTATTTCGTCTTTTACTTCTTCGAATTTAGATACACCAGCTTCGTGACGTTCTTCAACTTTTATTAAGTGATATCCGAATGAAGTTTTAACTGGTTCAGATAATTCACCTTCGTTCATGCTGAATACTGCTTCTTCGAATTCAGGAACCATCTGTCCTTTTCCGAATAAACCAAGATCTCCACCCTGCATGTTAGATGGGCAATCAGAGTAGTCCATAGCAGCCTGTTCAAATGTTTTTTCTCCAGCTTTTATTTCTTCAGCTATTTCTTTAGCTCTTTTTTCAGCAGCTTCGAAAGCAGCTTCATCGTCAGCTTTTATAAGTATATGTCTAGCTTTAGCCATTTCGTCAACTTTGAATTCATCCTGATGTTCATCGTAGTAAGCTTTAGCTTCTTCTTCTGTTGGCATAGCAGCCATGAATAACTGATTTAAAGCATGCTGTTTTAACATGTTTATAGTTACCTGTTCCATTAAAGCTTTGAATTCTTCAGTTTCATCAACTTTGTTGTCTTTTGCTTCTAAGTAGAATAATTCCTGGTTTACAAGGTCTTCTAATAATCTTTTTTTACCTTCTTCACTCTGGAACCGCATCTGCTGCTGTGGATGCATTGATTTTACAGCGTTATCTAAGTCTATGTTAGATATTTCTCTACCATTTATAGTGGCTAATACTTTTCTTTCCATGATAAATTTTCCTTCTTTCTTTAAATAAAATTTATTTCTATCTCTAATGATAACAGAAAAAAATGATTTTGTCTAACTAATAAAATAAAATTGTTAGTAGAAGATAGTGAGTGCTAACAATAGTAAAAATGACATAATTCCTACGACACCTTCATCATTCTTTTTCTTGAAAACTTCTCTATAAGAAAAGTACAAATAAACGCATATAGAGAATATTTTAAAGTAGAAAATAGGTATGTTTTTAGGGAATAGCACAAAACTGAAAAGTGAAACAACAAAGGCTACAATGGTACTAGCTCTGTAATAAAACATCATAGATGATTTTTTCTCTTCATCAGCCTTGAAAAATCTAATTACAAAAAGTATAAAATATATTCCGGCAAATAGAAAATAGCTTAAAAATAATATGTATTCTAATTTTCTACTGGAAATAACATTCCATTTGTACCACATAATTGGCCAAAAGCACAGTGTTAGTAATCTAAAATAGTGCTCAAAAAAATTGTCAGATTCTAAAAGTTTGTTCATATCAAATAATTCCTCTCCTAAAAAATAAAGAGTTGCTTTTGTATAACAGAAAGGCTCCTGCTAAAAAGCAGAAGCCTGAATTTCTAAAAATTATCTGTTGTTGTTTGTAACTACTATTGCCATTTTAGCTTCTGCATTGTAGCTTACCTGTATTAGCTGGTTTCTTCTTATATGTTCAAGATCTTCCCCACCGTAACGTATTTCTAATTTGATAGGTTTTTTACCCTGTTTGATTATTGCAACATAGTTGTTTTTGTCTCTTTTTTCAAGAGATACTAAAGTACCGACATATGGTGTGAAAGTCTGATATTTTTCAGCCTGTTTTCTTATAACAAAGAATGAAATTACAGCTATTGCTATGTTTATTCCGAATGTTATCCAACCATTTATGTGAAGATATATACCTCCAAATAATACTATTAGCATTATTACTACAGGTACTATAGTTTTCTTTAATATTATTTTACCTAATATTTCGTTGGCTTTTTTCTCTGGGCCAGACATAGTTTTAGATCTTGCGAATGATTCTGCAAATCTCTGTTTTAAACTCATACTTTTCCTCCTATAAAATTATAATTAAGTGATAATAACAATATTCTGCTTGTTCAAGAATTTTTATTTATAATATAAATTGTTATATTTCTGTCATTAGATATAATAAAGCAAAATACACTTATAATTCTAACATAAAGTTTCAAAAAAATAAATAACATAGAAAAGAAAAAAACTATAAATTTATTAAGATTGAAAAATTTTTTTAAGGGTATTAAAATTAAAATAAAATAGTTAAAAAATAATAGAATGGGAGAAAGATAAATGACAAAATTAGATGAAATATTAAGGGACAACAGAGAATTTGTAGAGTCGAAAGGATATGAAAATTTTTCGACTTCAAAGAAACCAAATAGAAAGATTGTAATACTTTCTTGTATGGATACAAGACTTACTTCGCTTTTACCAAGTGCGATGAATATAAAAAATGGTGATGTTAAGCTTATAAAAAATGCAGGTGCGGTTGTAACACATCCATTTGGAAGTACAATGAGAAGTATAATTGTATCTATATGCGAGTTTGATGTAGATGAGGTAATGGTTGTAGGACATTACGAATGTGGTATGTGTAATGAAAATACAGATGAAATGATTGAAAAGATAAAAGAAAAAGGAATATCTGAAGAGGTAATAGATACTCTAGAAAAAGCTGGAATAGATTTAAAGAAATGGCTGCATGGATTTGATTCAGTTGAACAGTCTATAGTAGACACAGTAAAAACTATAAAAGAACATCCATTAATGCCAAAAGATATAAAGGTTCATGGTCTTGCTATGGATCCATCTACTGGAAAAATAGATGTAATTGTAAACGGATATGAACAGTAAATATTAAAAAGTTTGGAAGTGAGTTTGTTGAATAAAGAAAATTTAGAAGAATGTATTTTTAGTGTAATAGGTTATTCTGGAATGGCAAAATATTACGCATCGGAAGCTATAAAAAGTGCTAAAAATGGAGATTTTAAAGAAGCAGAGGAGTTTTTAAAAAAATCGGATGATGAGTTTTCAAAGGCGCAGGATGCAGAAGGGGCTTTGGCTAAAATAGGAGATAAGAAATCTAAGGAATGTGGAGAGCTTGTATTGATTCATTCTCAAGACCATTTCATGGGTACAATGACATATAGAGAGTTAGCAAAAGAAATGGTTGATATGTGTAGAAAATATAGCGATATGGAAAAAAGTTTAATTGAAAGAATTGAAAAACTTGAAAAAGGTCAGTAATTTTATACAGTAAAGAGATAAAATAATATATAAAGATATAAAATGGCGGTTATGCAAATAGCATAGCTGCTTTTTTGCGTATAAACATAAAATTTTAATGAAGTATTTACTTTTGATTAAGAAAATATAATTAGTCAACTAATGATATTTGATATTTGTAGAATTATAAATATTTATTAAAAATTTAATTTTATTTTTTATAAAGAAAGGTTTTCATAAATAAAACATAATAAAAAAGGTGAAATTAATATGAAAAGTTATAAAAAATTATTGTATATTAAAATGAATTGATATACTATAATAGTTAGCCAACTAATTAAATTATTTTAAGGAGGTGTAGTTATGAAAGATGAATGTCAGATTAATTCTGGAGATTTTGAGGATAAGCTTACGACGACATTGATGAGACTTTTTAGGGCTCACTTTAATCTTACTGATGAGCATTTAAAGAGAGAAGGACTTCATCATGGACAACCATATATAATAATTTCTTTATACCACAATGATGGGCAGAGCTTGAAAGAGCTTACAGCTTGTAGAAATGTAAAGGCATCTACAACAACGACTATGGTATCTAGGATGGAAAAACTAGGATTAGTAAAAAAAGTTGCAGATGAAAAAGACCGGAGAAAGACAAGAGTTTTTTTAACGGAAAAAGGAAGAGAAAAGTACAATTCTATAATAAAGGTAAATAACGAATTAGATGAAATATGTTTTGAAGGATTTTCTGATGAGCAAAAGTTATTAACAAAAATGCTTTTGAAAAAGATAATTGAAAACATAAACAAACATAGCTAAATAAATACGAAAACTAAACTAATAATAAACTAAAATATTTAAATATACTAAACTAAAAAATATAACAACTCTAAAATAAAGAAAATCGAAAGGAAAATGATTATGCTGAAAATAATGAAATACTTAAAAAAATCAGCAGTATCAGTAGTAGCTATAATAATTTTACTTTTAGTACAAGCGTTATGTGATATATCACTACCAGACTACACATCAAAGATAGTGAATGTCGGAATACAGCAGGGTGGTATAGAAAATGCAGTACCAGAAGTTATAAAAGAAAGTGAATTAAAAAGACTGTTTATGTTTGTCGACGATGATGAACAAAATACTGTTGAAGACGCATATACATTAGTAAAATCTGGAGATACTAGCGATGAAAATTATGACGAATACGTTGAAAAATATCCAAAACTAGAAACAGAAAATGTATATGTATTAAAAGAAATAGATAAAGAAAAAAATGAAAAATTAAACGAAATCCTTGGTAAGCCAGAAATGGCACTTCTTGCTATCGAAAAAGATGGAGAAGAAAGTAAAAAAATAAAAGAAAATATTTTAAAAATGATGCCTCCACAGGCAGCAATGGTTATGAAGGATAAATCTCTTATAGAGATAATGGGAACTATGCCTGAAGAGCAGTTGGATTCTATGAGAAAAGAGATGTTTAAAAAATTTGACTCTATGCCGGATAGTATAATAACTCAGAGTGCCATTGCATATGTAAATAACGAGTACAAAAGCATAGGAATTGATTTAGATAACCTACAAAATAAATATATCCTAAAATCTGGTGGACAGATGCTAGGAATAGCTATTTTAAGTATGTTTGTAACAATAATAGTTACTTATTTAGCAGCTAAGGTAGCAGCTACACTTGGTAAAACACTTAGAAATAATGTTTATGAAAAAGTTATGTCATTCTCAAATGAAGAGATGAAAAAATTCTCGACAGCGTCTTTAATAACTAGAAGTACAAACGATATACAGCAGATTCAGATGATGATGGTCATGATACTTAGATTTATATTCTACGCTCCAATGATGGCTATGATGGGTGTATTTAAAGTTATAAATACAAACGTATCTATGAGCTGGATAATAGGTGTAGCAGTACTTTGTATAGTATTCTTACTTGGAATATTATTTACATTTGTAATGCCTAAGTTCAAACTAGTTCAGGATCTTGTGGATAGATTAAACTTAGTTTCTAGAGAAATAATAACAGGTATAATGCCGATAAGAGCATTTAGTAATCAGAAACACGAAGAAGAAAGATTTGACAAGGCAAATGGTGACCTTACTAAGGTAAATATATTTGTAAATAGAATAATGTCTTGCATGATGCCAGCTATGATGCTTGTAATGAACTTAATAGCAGTTCTTATAGTTTACAAGGGGACTTATAGTATAGATGCAGGTACTATGCAGGTTGGAGATATGATGGCATTTATTCAGTATACTATGCAGATAATAATGTCATTCCTTGTAATAGCTATGATGTCTGTTATGATTCCTAGAGCTTCAGTTTCTGCAGGACGTATATGTGAAGTAATAGAAACAGAACCAACTATAGAAGATCCTAAGAGTGCAAAAGAATTCTCTGGAAATAAAAAGGGTGTTGTTGAATTTAAAAATGTTTCATTCAAATATCCAGATGCAGAAGAAGAAATATTATCAGATATATCATTTACTGCTAAACCTGGAGAAACTACAGCATTTATAGGAAGTACAGGTAGTGGTAAGTCTACATTAATAAACTTAATACCTAGATTCTTTGATGTAACAGAAGGACAGATTTTAGTAGATGGTGTAGATATAAGAGAAGTAACTCAGAAGGATTTAAGAGATAAGATTGGTTATGTTCCTCAGAAAGGAATATTATTTACAGGAACAATAGCATCTAACTTGAGATACGGAAATCCTGATGCTACAGATGAGCAGATAAGAGAAGCTGCTGAAATAGCACAGGCTACAGAATTTATAGATTCAAAACCAGAAGGATTTGATACTAAGATTGCTCAGGGTGGTACAAACGTATCTGGTGGGCAGAAACAGAGATTATCTATAGCTAGAGCAATAGCTAAGGATCCTGAAATTTATATATTTGATGATAGTTTCTCAGCGCTAGATTTAAAAACTGATGCAGCTTTAAGAAAAGCTCTTAAAAAGAAAACTGGAAACAGTACAGTTTTAATAGTTGCACAGAGAATAAGTACAATCCTACATGCAGAACAGATTATTGTTTTAGATGAAGGAAAAGTAATAGGAAAAGGAACACACGAAGAGCTTCTAAAAACTTGTGAAGTATATAAACAGATAGCTCTATCACAACTTTCAAAGGAGGAGCTAGGAAATGAGTAATAGTGATATGAAAAAAATGCCAGGCGGTCCGATGAAAGGTGGGCCAATGGGACGTGGACCGATGGGGCATGGACATGGTGGAGCTGCTATGGGCGAAAAAGCAAATGACTTTAAAGGTACTATGAAGCAGCTTATGAAATATATGTCAGAATATAAAGTAGCTCTTATTGCAGTACTATTATTTGCAATAGGAAGTACAGTATTTTCAATAGTTGGACCTAAGATATTAGGTAAAGCTACTACAAAGATATTTGAAGGCTTAATGGCAAAGGTATCTGGTACAGGTGGAATAGACTTTGGTGCTATAGAAAAGATACTTTTAATATTGGTATGCCTTTACATAGTAAGTGCTCTGTTCTCATTTATTCAGGGATATATAATGAGTGGAATTTCTCAGAAAATATCTTATGAAATGAGAAATCAGATATCAGAAAAAATAAATAGAATGCCAATGAAGTATTTCGATACTAAGACACATGGTGAGATACTTTCTAGAATAACAAACGACGTAGATACACTTGGAATGAGTTTAAATCAGAGTTTAACTCAGCTTATAACATCTGTAACAACTATGGTTGGTGTACTTATAATGATGCTTTCTATAAGTTGGATAATGACTTTAGCAGCACTTGTTATAATTCCACTATCAATGTTTGCAGTTAGAAAAGTTGTTGGAAGATCACAGAAATATTTCAAAAAACAGCAGAGATTTTTAGGGCATGTTAATGGTCTTGTTGAAGAAAACTACGGTGGACATCAGATAGTTAGGGTATTCAACAAAGAAGAAGAGGTAACAGAAGAATTTAATAAATTAAATGATGAACTTTACGATTCTGCTTGGAGATCTCAGTTCTTATCAGGTATGATGCAGCCACTTATGGCATTTATAGGGAACTTAGGATATGTTATGGTTTCTATACTTGGTGGATGGTTAGCTATAAGAAAGACTATAGAAGTTGGGGATATACAGTCATTCATACAGTATGTTAGAAACTTTACTCAGCCTATAAATCAGCTTGCTCAGGTAGCAAACCAGTTACAGTCTACAGCTGCAGCAGCTGAAAGGGTATTTGAATTCTTAGATGAAGAAGAGGAAGACCAGACAGTTATAAATCCTGCAGATGCAAATGATATAAAAGGTAATATAGAATTTGAACATGTAAACTTCGGATATAAAGCAAATAAAACTATAATAAATGATTTCTCTGTAAATGTTAAAAAAGGTCAGAAAATAGCTATAGTTGGACCAACAGGAGCAGGAAAAACTACAATAGTTAAACTTCTTATGAGATTCTACGATGTAAATAGTGGAGCTATAAAAATAGATGGACACGATATTAGAAACTTTAACCGTTCAGAGCTTAGAGAAGCATTTGGTATGGTTTTACAGGATACTTGGTTATTCAATGGAACAATAAAAGAAAATATAAGATATGGAAAATTGGATGCAACTGATGAAGAAGTAGTTGAAGCTGCAAAATCTGCTAATGTACATCATTTTATAAAAACTTTAAATGATGGATACAATATGGTTTTAGATGAAGAGGCAAGCAATGTTTCACAGGGACAGAAACAGCTTCTTACAATAGCAAGAGCAATACTTGCGGATCCTAAAATTTTAATACTAGATGAAGCAACTAGTTCAGTTGATACCAGAACAGAACTTCTTATACAGAAAGCTATGGATAATTTAATGGAAGGAAGAACAAGCTTTATAATTGCACATAGACTATCTACAATTAAAGATGCAGATATGATTCTTGTGATGAATGAAGGGGATATAGTTGAACAGGGAAGCCACGAAGAGTTATTGGCAAAAGATGGTTTCTATGCTAAGCTATACAATTCTCAGTTTGAAGATGACGAAGCTATGTAAGTTTAATTTACGTAATAATAAACTTGGGATATATAGATTTTATAAAATAAATAAAAAATGAATAAGATATAAATATACAAAACGTCATAGGTAAATATATTAATATTTGCTTATGGCGTTTTTATAAATGTAAAATTTTTTTAACAATGTAACGATTAGGTTAAAAAAAAGTCGTTTTTATGATAGAATCTAGTTATTGAGAAGAGGAGGGGAAATATGAAGATAGACTGGAATAGAAAATATACGACGGTTGCGGTATATTCATTTATTGTGATTGCCTGCAGTATAGTATTTTACTTGATAAGTTCTCAAGTAAAAGTATTTTCAAGTAAAATCAGTGATTTTATAGCTATTTTATATCCGTTTATAATTGGATTTGCTATAGCATATTTGCTGAATTTTATATTGAAATTTATAGAAAATAGAATAATATCTGAAAAGATGAGGGGAAAAAGTCCTGCAAGGGTAAGGGCGATATCAATGTTATTAACTTACCTTGTAGCTGGTACACTTTGCTATTTATTTGTACACTTTGTATGGCCTGAACTTTTAGAAAGTATAATAGGATTATTCAATGATATTCCAAACTATGTGAATAATGCTACAGTAATGATAAACAAGCTTATAGAAGAATTTAACTTAACTCCAGCTAGTATGGAAATACTAGAATCAAAGTGGAAAGAGCTTACAGATTTCATTATGAACTTTATGACAGATATAATACCAGTTATAGGTAATACAATAATGGTTGTTATTTCTAGTTTATGGAATATAGTTTTAGGGGTTATAGTTTCTATATATTTACTTAAGGATAAAGAAAAATTCTTTGCTATATCAAAAAAGATAACTTATGCGATATTTAATAGAGAACACTCTTATAAAATATTAGAGCTTACTCACAGAGCTAATAAGATTTTCGGTAAATTCTTAGGGGGAAAAATATTAGATTCATTTATAATAGCGATAATAACATTTGTTGTTTTAACAATATTTAAGATGCCTTATACATTACTTGTAACTGTGATAGTAGGTGTAACAAATGTAATACCATTCTTTGGTCCGTTCTTTGGAGCGATACCATCAGTTATACTTGTCCGGTTTGTAAGTCCTATAAAGGCTTTCTGGTTACTTATAATAATACTTATAATACAGCAGCTTGACGGGAATGTAATAGGACCTAAGATACTTGGAGATTCAATCGGTGTATCTGCATTCTGGATATTATTTGCACTGCTTATAGCAGGTAAGTTCTTAGGATTAGTAGGAATGTTACTTGGAGTTCCACTATTTGCATTTATCTACTCAATAATAAAAGATGTAACAGAAGAAAGATTAGATAAGAAGGGATTACCTGTAAATACGGATGATTATATGAATTAAATAGAATAATAAAAGCTCTTAGAAAAATTCTGAGAGCTTTTTAAATGTCAATAAATATTGATAATAAAAAGCCCTCAGCATAAAAGCTAAGGGCTAATTTTTAGTCATAATCTGCTATTAAAGTATAGACATTATTTTCAAGAGTGTACACTCTTTCCATATCATCTATGTATAGATCTTCGTGTGGTCCATCGTATTCAAATTTAACACCTATTCCACAGTTAGAACTTAACTTTCTAGGAACTGGACCTGAGTCACTAGGTATCCCCTTATCCATACAAAGTTTAGAGAATTTTATAGCTCCAGAGTGAGTGAAAAATGTTGAAAAATAAGTCATACTATTTTGAAGAAGAGATTAAGAACTCTTCATCTCCTACTTCTTCAACTGTAACGTTGAAGCCTGCATTTTTTAAGAATTTTTTAACGTTGTTGCAAGCAGTCATGTTATCTACTAATACTTCGACACCATTTGGATTTTCTGCAACACCTTTTTTAGTCATTAAAACTGGCTGTGGGCAAGATAAGCCTCTAGCATCTATTCTCATTACAAAACATCTCCTTTATAAAAAATTTAGAGCTATATATTATAGTTTATATCTATTCCGAAAAAATTAAAACTATTTTATTAAGCTTCTACTTTAACATTTGTCTTTGGAGCAACCTTTTTTTCATTAGCAGCTTTACATCCAAAGTAAGATATTATAAGAAGAACAACTACACATATTCCTATAGCTATCATTCCGTTTGGAGTAGGACCTTCTGGAGAAGAAGCAAGTTTGAAGTTGTGGCAGAATGCAGCACCAACTAAAAGACCTAATATAGTTATAGATGAGTCAACGTTACCTTCACCTGATAATACTAACTGTCTCATTGGGCATCCACCAAGAAGTATAGAACCCCAACCGCAAACAACCATTCCTAAGAAGTTCCATAAAGCATCTGTATGAGCAACTGGCTGATCTGCAAATCCAGGAGCAAACTGATGAGTTATTAAGTTTGCTATGAAAGCACCAACAAGCATAGCTATAAATCCGCTTACAAGATAGAAGTCTTTGAATAAAACTATATCTCTTATACCACCAGCCATGCAAAGTCTTGTTTTCTGGCATATAGCACCAGCTATAAGACCAACTGCAAGTGCGAAGAATATTGGAGCATGCATTGAACCTGGTCCCTCTGTAGAGAATACAAGAAGAGTAGAGTTAACTGCAAGTAATATGAATAAGAATACGCATATTGCAGGCATTATAAATCCTTCTAATTTAGACTGTTTGTAGTTTCTCTTTAAAGTGAAACCTTTGTTTAAGAATACTATACCTATAAGTATACCCACTATAAATCCAGCTAAACCAGCTATGGCATTCCAGTCACCACCAGCTAATCTTAAAACCATTCTTGTTGGGCATCCTAAGAACATTAATGCACCAACCATAACTATAAATCCAAGGCAGAATCTTATAAGTGGAGAAGATCCTCCTCTTGAACTGAATTCCTTGCTAGCAAATGCAAGAATGAATGAACCTAATATAAATCCTATGATTTCTGGTCTTACATACTGTACAATAGGAGCCTGATGTAAGCTTAGAGCACCAGCAGTATCTCTGATGAAGCAAGCTATACAGATACCCATGTTTTTAGGGTTACCAAGCATAACTGATATAACAGCCATTATACCTATAACAGCACCACCGATAATGATATTTCTCTTTTCTTTCATTATGAAAGTACCTCCTATTTTTTTTAGGGCAAAGAAAAAGTTTACCCAATCACATAATAACATATTCGTGTACAACAATTAACAAATATGATACACTATAGAAAAAAACTATATACAAACATTTCATTATTGAAAAAATATTTAATAATAAAAATATAAATACTTAAAAAAGATTAAAAGAATTATCAAAAAAAATATATTCTGATATAATATAAGTAAATATAAATGTTATATCTTTTATATAAGAAATATAATTTATAAATAGATACGGAGGGAATTTAATATGAGAAAAGTATATTGTGATAATGGGGCAACATCATTCCCAAAAGCACCTGGTGTTGGAGATGCTATCAAGGAATATGTAGAAAGTGTTGGAGGAAATGTAAATAGAGGAGCATATTCTTCGGCTTTAAGTGCAGGATTTGTTGTACTTGAAACAAGAGAAATGCTAGCTGAATTATTTGGATTTGATAAACCAGAAAATGTTGTATTTACTAAAAATATAACAGAATCTATGAATACAGTTTTAAAAGGATTATTAAAAGAAGGAGACCATGTGGTAGTATCTTCAGTTGAACACAATGCAGTTATGAGACCACTTGTTAAATTAGAACAGACTAGAGGAGTAACATTTACTAGAGTTCAGTGTAATAAGGTTGGAGAAATAGATTTAAAAGATGTAGAAGCTGCAATAAAAGAAGATACTAGAGCAGTTGTAATGACTGCAGCATCAAATGTATGTGGTACTGCACTTCCAATAAAAGAAATAGGAAAAATATGTAAAGAAAAAAATGTCATATTCATAGTAGATGCTGCACAGACTGCAGGTGTATTCGAAATGAATATGAAAGAAATGAATATAGATATATTATGCTTCACAGGACATAAGGGACTTTTAGGACCTCAGGGTATGGGAGGATTCTTAATAACTGATGAATTAGTTCCTCAGGTTGATAGCTTTATAGAAGGTGGAACAGGAAGTAAATCAGATGAAGAAATACAGCCAGAATATATGCCTGATAAATTTGAAAGTGGAACACCTAATATACCAGGAACATATGGATTACATGCATCTCTTGAATATATCAAAAAAGTAGGTATAGAAAATATACATAAAAAAGAAATGATGCTTACTGAAAGATTCATAAAAGGTATGGAAGAAATAGATGAAAGATTTATAGTAGGTAAGAGAGATACCGAAAATAGAACAGCTGTTGTATCTTTAGACTTTGTTGGAATGGATAATGGTATAATATGCCACGAATTAGATGTTAATTATGGAATATCTACAAGACCTGGTATGCATTGTGCACCATCTGCGCACAAAACACTAGGAACATTCCCTCAGGGAACAGTAAGATTCAGCTTTGGATACTTCAATACAGAAGAAGACATAGATTATGTATTAAATGCTATAAAAGAAGTAATCAAAGCATATAATGAATAAAATAGTAAAATTATGGCTACATAATAATGTGTTATGTAAACCTTGAAACTGAATAAAAATTATGCAATAATAGAAAAAGGCTAAGATTTAAAATCTTAGTCTTTTTTAATTTAAAAAATTAATTTGTCGATATAGAGTAAAGAGATTTAATGATTGATTGTAAAAAAATAAAGAAAGCATAAAAGTTAGATTATGCTAAAAGGGAGGAATTTTTGGAAAATGAATTTAAAAAGAACAATGACAGTGTGTATGGCTTCTACAATGCTAGTGAGTAGCATAATCCCAGCTTTTGCAGCTGAAAAAGAGGTAATAGAGGGGAAAAATATGTACGAAACAGCAGGACTAATAGCAGATAAACAAAGCTACAGTTCGGCTATATTAGTAAATTTAGATAATTCTATAGCAGATGGTTTATCTGCGAGTGGTTTATCTGGTGCTGCAAATGCACCGATACTTCTTACACAAAAAGATAGTATACCTACTGAAACAATGCAAAGATTAAAAAATGTAAATAAGGTTTATATAATAGGACTTGAAGCAGCGGTATCTAAAAAAGTAGAAGAAACTCTAAAAAATAAAGGTATAAGTGTAGAGAGATTAGGTGGCTCAGATAGAAATAAGACTAGTTACAGTGTAGCAAATAAAATAGCTCAATTAAAAAATATAACGTCTATAGCTCTTACAAATGGTGTAAAGGGTGAGGCAGATAGTATAAGTATTGCATCTACAGCGGCAAGAGATGGTATGCCAGTTATACTTACAAATGGTAAAAATGTAGAATACAATACTAAAAATGTAACAACATATGCAATAGGTGGGACTAGCGTTATATCTGAAAAATTAGTTAAATCTACAGATGCGGTTAGATTAGGAGGCTCAGATAGATATAAAACTAATAAAATAATACTAGATAAATTCTATCCAAATGCAAAAGAATACTATGTTGCAGATGGACATGACTTAAAAAATGCATTAGTTGGATCAACTCTTGCAAAAGATGCTCCATTAATGCTTGTATCTAAAGGATCTGATAAATCAGTATTCAAGGGAGCGAATAAAATATCAAAAATAGGAACTCTTAGTTCTAGTATATTTGAAGACTGTTTAAGACGGGCTAGCTCAAGTAGTTCTAGTAATAATGTATCTAGTGGCCTAAGCATACTTTCAAAACCAACATCTACATATGAACAGTGTAAAAAATGGGCAGAAAGCAAAAATGCATCTGATTTATTTATGGAAATACTTCCAATACTATACAATACAGCGGTAGAAAATGGTGTAGATCCTACACTAGTAGTAGCTCAATGTGCAAAAGAAACAGGATATTGCAAATTTGGTGGGGTGCTAGATGCTTCATTTAAAAATCCTTGTGGATTAAAAACTCCTGGTGGAGGAGGAGATAAGGATAAGAATGCACACACTAGATTTGATAGTTGGGAAGATGGTGTACTTGCTCAGGTACAACATTTAGCGTTATATGCGGGAAAAGATGGTTATCCACTATCAAATCCTAAAGATCCAAGACACTTTGCAGACCTTTTCGGAAAATGTAAGACAGTTAAATCACTTTCAAATAACTGGGCAGGAAGCGGATACGGAGAAGATTTAGAAAAAATGATGAAAGAGATAATGAGCAAATAAATCTATTGAAAAGTTAAAATGTATAGAAAGTAGTTATATAAATATATTTAGGAGATAGATAAAAAATATAGTTATAGAAAAAAACTATAAATACATCTACAAATATAGACATAAACTATTATAAAAAATGACGTATTTTTACCATTGTACAAATTAGTGATATATAATTAAATATGGAAAACGTAACTATTTATTACGAAAGTATATATTTAAGATTAAGGGGTGTGTTTTAATGGCAACAGTAGGACTTCCAGAACAGTTTGAAAATTGGGGAGAAGCTAGAAGAAATGGTTTCCTAGCAATAAAAAAATTAAAAGATGAGGGTAAAAAAGTAATTGGTTTTTATTGTACATTCAGCCCAGCTGAAATAGCATTAGCAGCAGGTGCAGTAACAGTAGGGCTTTGTGGTGTTAGTGAAGAACCTATACCAGAAGCAGAAAAAATATTACCTAGAAACCTATGTCCAATGGTTAAATCAAGTTATGGTCATGCTATAACAGATACATGTCCATACTTCTACTTCAGTGATATAGTAGTAGCTGAAACAACTTGTGACGGTAAAAAGAAAATGTATGAACAGATGGCAAAAGTTAAACCAACTCATATAATGCATCTTCCTAACATGGTAGATGAAGCAGCTATAAAATTATGGGCTAATGAAATAGAAAGATTCAAAGAAAAATTAGAAGAATTCTATGGAATAACAATAACTGAAGACGATATAAGAGCAGCTATAAAAGATAAAAATGAAGAAAGAGCTTTATTAATGGAATACTTCAAACTAGGAGCTCTTAATCCACCTCCAATGAGCGGAATGGATATACACAGAGTTTTATATCAGACTCAGTTCAAATTTGATAGACCAGCTATGAAAGCTGAACTTAGAAAATTAATAGATGATATAAAAGAAGACTATGCTTCAAAAGAACATAAAAAATCAAATAGACCAAGAATACTTATAACTGGTTCTCCTATAGCAGGTGCTATAAACAAAATAGCTCCAGCAATAGAAGAAGCTGGTGGAGATGTTGTTGTTTACGAAAACTGTGGTGGTCCAAGATCAAACAGATGGTTAGTAGACGAAGAAAATCCTAACGTATACGAAGCAATAGCTGAAGCATACTTAAAAATAGGATGTTCTTGCATGATGAACAACGACAGAAGAATAGAATTACTTGATGAATTAATAGACGAATTCCAGATAGATGGTGTTATAGATATATCTCTAACTGCTTGTCATACATTCACAGTTGAAAGTGCAAGAATAAAAGAATTTGTTACTAAAGAAAAAGGAATATCATTCCTTGCATTAGAAACTGATTACTCTCAGTCAGACAGTGAACAGTTAAAAACTAGATTTGAAGCATTTGTAGAAATGTTATAAAATTTGAATCAAGATATAAAAAGAGTACTTATCAATGCGATAGGTACTCTTTTTTACTAAATATTATGTTTTAAATTTCCTCTTTATCTTTTAAGAATAAATACTCTATTGAAGAAGTAAATACATATAATAGCACAGAGAATAAAATCTTAGTCCTAAAAGGAATAGAAATAGACTTCATAATACTATCCACAACCAACAATCCCAATAAAACTAAAACAAACTCTACTAAAAATTCCAAAACCTTATAAAAAGATTCTGGAATACGTCCCTTAAAATGCACGGAGTCCAATATAGACGTACTAATAAAATCTAGCGGTATAGTAAAACATACAAAAATAAAGAAGAATAAAAATACCGCTGGACTAGAATTATATTCAAATCCAATCAAGGTCATCAGACCGATACCTACAAAAGTGGTTACAGCATAAATAACACCAAATGAAATTGCCATAACGATAATTAATGTTATCAGCATTGCAAAAGCTGAATTTTTATTTTTTTTTGAAATCGAACTCACCACCTAAAATATACTTTTAGAACATAAATAATTACAAAAATAAATTAGATAAACGTTAGCATTATTAAAAAATTAAAATAATCATATGTATAGAAGATAACAGTTTTTAAGCCTTTTTTCAATATATTTGGATAAAAAGATAACATATATACAACCAAAATAATGCTTTTGATATAGTATTACCCACTTTTAATTAATTTTAATACTTTTATATCGTTATTAAATAAATACTTATGAATAAAATAAAGATAAAGCGATTAAATTTTCAAAAATTTTAAGCTAAATCTTATTTATATATGTTATAATCTTTAATATAAAAATGGCTTTTCCAATTAAATTAAAAGTTAAAAAATAGATAAGCAATTAAATAAAAATTTCGGGAGGTATAAAAATGTCTGAAATAATAGATTTTAATGAATTAAAAAATAAAGTAAAAGAATCTGACGTAGATAAATTTGAAGATTATATGTATAGTCTTTATACTGATGTTGCTAGTGGAAAGTTAAGCATGGCTGGATTTTCAAGAAAAATGATGGACTATATGAGAGAAAATAATATATCTCAGGAAAAGTTTTATAAAATACAGCAGAAATTTATGGAAAGATATGGAATAGATACAAAAGAAATGGATGACCAGCTTAAAAAATTTGGATTAGATCCAGAGAAAATAAGTGGTATAAGTTCTTCAAATCCATCTCAGGAAAGTGTAGATCGGTATACTAAAGCATCTGGATTTTATGATAAATACAGTCATAAAATAAAAATAAAAAGTAATATAACATCATACATAAAAAATGATTTAAATGATTTAGAAATCATAATAGAAGAAGATAAAGTTATACTTTGCAGTGATAAGAAAATAGACTTATCAGATAGAGAGCTTAATGAATTCCTTAGCTCATACAGAAATATGTTTGATAAAACAATAAGAGTAGTTCTTTGCGAAACTACAAAAAAATACGACTATAAATAACCCTTCCAAATCTTTGAAAAGGGGGAATTAGAATGGAAAATACAGAAAAAAAGATGTCTGTAAGCTCGGAAAGAATAAAAAGAGCAGCACTACATTGGTCTAATCTGCTTGAAGGCTACAATAATATGGCAAAAATTCCAGCAGATTACTTCAACAAAGAAGTAGATGGCATAATAGCAAAAGAAAAAATAGTAATAAATGAAGATAAATACGCTAGATTAAAGAAGTTTTCTGAAAAACAGGGGATAAATATAACGGATATAGTAGAGTTAATATATGGTCTGATTTTGCAAGAGTATACATTTGAAAGGGATGTAATGTTTGGTAGTACGATGAATATTATCCCAATAAGAATTACAACTGAGGAAAATGAAACTTTTGTAGATGCACTTAAAATATTTGTAAATCAGAAAAACAACTCAAAAGAATATTTGACTTATATGCTTTCTGAGATAGAAAAAAATAGTCCATTAGATAAAAAATTGATAAATACAATTTTTGTAAGTGGAAATGTAGATATGTATGCAAAGGATATGATTGACGACCTTATGCGACTTAAAGGATATGAGTTTGCTGTAGATATGGTAGCTGGGGAGGGGACTCTAGTTATAAGGGCTAAGTATATGCCTTCTAAGTACAGCAAAGATACTGCAGAAAGAGTTTTATCTATGTTTGAAACAGTTATTTCTCAGATAGTAGAAAATGAAGAAATCGAAATGAAGAATATAAGATTTGTATCTAGGGAAGAGGAAGAAGAAATCTTTGAAGAGTTTAACATGAGCTGTAAAAAAAGACCACCAGATATGACATTTATGGATGGCTTTTATGAACAGGTCAAGAAAACTCCTGACAATATAGCTATTAGAGATGAAAAAATGACTATGACATATAGAGAGTTAGATATTGTGACAGAGAGGTTTGCTGGATATTTAAACAGTATAGGAATAAAAAGAGAAGATACAGTTGCGTCAATTTTACCTAGAAATATGGGAGTAATAATTGCTGCGATAAGTATAATGAAAGCTGGAGCAGCGGTATTTCCAATAGATATAAGTAATCCATCTGTGAGAATGTCATATCTATTAGAGGATAGTGAAGCAAAAGTTATAATAACTTCTAAAAAATTAGAAAAACAACTTCCTAAAACAGATAAAAAATTATTATTTATAGAGAATGAATCTATGTTTAACACAGATATTCCTATAACAGAATATGTATATCCAGATAACTGTGCTTATAGAATATCTACATCAGGATCTACTGGTAGACCTAAATGTATGTCGATAGAGCATAGAAGTCTTATGAATATGTGTATGTATGCTATAGACTATATAAATGCGGATGAAAATGATATTTGCGGAGTGTATCTAAGTTTTAGCTTTGATGCAGCAGTTAAGCAGATATTTCCGTATTTGCTTTGTGGAGCATCAGTTGACATAATTCCAGAGACTGCAAGGACAAATGAGTACACTGTAAATGAATACTGTGAAAAGAAAAAGATAACTATTTTAGCTGTACCTACTATATTTGCAAAAAGATTTATTAATAATTGTGATAATAAATATCTTAGAGTGCTCCAATCAGGTGGAGACAAATTAAAGGGATATAAAGAGAGAAACTACAAAATCTACAATGAATATGGGCCAGCAGAATTTACTGTTCTTGCGACTTCATTCTATGTGGATAAAGAGTATGAAAAAATTCCAATAGGTAAGCCAATTTATAACACTTATGCCTATATATTCGATATGAATGGAAATATATGTCCAATAGGTGTACCAGGAGAGTTGTGCCTTTCAGGAATACAGATATCAAGGGGGTATATGCACAAGGAAGAACTTACAAGAGAAAAATTTGTCGAAAATCCATTCGCATTTGATAAATACACAAGGTTTATGTATAAGACTGGAGATTTAGCAAAATGGTTAGAGGATGGAAATATTGACTGCATAGGAAGAATGGATAGCCAGGTTAAGATAAAAGGCATAAGGGTTGAGATATACGAAATTGAGAATGAAATAAATAACATTCCGGAAATAAAGAGCTCTGTTTGTATAGCTAGACCAGACGAAAAGGGAGAACTTTACTTAAAGGCATTTTATGTATCTGATGAAGAAGTAGATCCTAAAAAAGTAAAAAACTACCTTCAAATGTCTTTACCACCTTATATGGTTCCAGAATATATTATGCAGATTGACAAAATACCGGTTACTCCAATAGGAAAGGTAAATAAAAAGAAACTTCCTAAGGAAAATATACCAGTATAAAATAGGATAATAATAAAAATCTATGAAAATTGCTCTGATAAATATAAAAATATCATCAAGCTTCATAGATTTTTCTTATTTTTTGATAATATACCAATAAAAATAATGAACCAAATATTTCTAAAGATACTCTAAATATTATATGAAGATATTATGTAATTCATTTACAAGAAAAGAAAAAATGATTAAAATGGATATTACGATAATAGTTAGGAGTATTTATTATGAAAAAGAAAAGAAAGCTTAAAAAAAGCGTAAAAATAGCAATAGCATTTGTAGTATTATTGATAATAGCTGTTTATACAAGAGGTTCTGGTACTAAAAACACTTATGTTATACCAGTTGAAAATCCTACAAAATACACTGAAGAATTCCAAAAGAGAGCAAAAGAAGACAATAGATATAATGAGGTTATACAAAATATAGAAAGTTATCCAGAAGATGTAATAAAATTATTGTATTCTAATGGAGAGACTCTAGATTTTGTTCTTAGTAGAGATAATTTTAAAAAGCCATTATTTCTAATAAATATAGGTGAAGAATGTGGTGATGGAAAAATACCAAGACTTCAGCAATGGGATCCAAAATGGGGTTGGTACGAATATGGAGATAATGTGCTTGCAATAAATGGATGTGGTCCTACAGCGTTGTCTATGGTTGTTTCTGGGCTTACTGGTGATAAAGATATAACACCTATAAAAATTGCTAAGTACAGTGACAAACATGGATTCCACGAAGCTGCTGGAACAAACTGGAACCTTATGGTAGAAGGTGCGAAGAAATACGGTGTAAAAGGTTGGGCAATAGATAATACAAAATCTAGTTTTGAAAGTGCGTTAAAAAACGGTAATCCTATCATATGTAGTGTAGGACCAGGATATTTTACTAGAGAAGGACATTTTATAGTAATTGCTGGTATGAAGGACGGACAACTTGTAATACACGATCCAAATAATATAAGCAGAAGTGAAAAATTGTGGAACTATAATGACATAAAAGGGCAGATTAAAGCTGCTTGGGCGTATTCACTTGATTAATCATTTGAGCAAAAAATAATAAGTTAATTTAAAAAAGCATCATTTTTTACTTGAAAAGCATGGGTAAAAAGTGGTGCTTTTTTACTAACTAATTAAATAATTGATTAGATTTATTGAAAAATCAATAAAATTTATTATATAATATAATAAATAAAAGATTTAAATAAAAATTAATTAAGGATTATAAAATATATTAGGGTAAAATTTAATTAATGTAAATAAGATAAAATTAAGCTTTTTTAGATATAATGGTAAAAGAAGAGGGAATATCTAAAACGACAAAAATCCAAATAGACCTAAAATAATTATTATTTTATGTTTATTTATTGTGGAAAATGTGGTTTTATATATCCCCTCTTTTTTTGAAAGGAGATGTGTTCTTATGAAGAAATATAAGATTAGTAAAGATATTTGGATATTCTTACTTGCTGTTTGTGTAAGCTTTGGATTTATCGCAAGTAATTATACATATAAGAAAAACATTGAAGAAGCAAAAGCTAAGGCGAAAATAGAGAGAAGTAAAGAAGAGGCAAAAAAGGCTGAGGAAGAAAAAATAGAACCTATTCCCTCAGATATATCTGATCCTGAGGTTTTAAGTTATCTTGAAGAATTCCAAAAGAGAGCTAAAGACGACAAAAGATATAATGAAGTTATTAAAAATTCAAAAGAATATCAAAAAGATGTATTAGAATTATTATATAAAAATGATGAAACACTAGATTTTGTATTAAGCAAATCAAATTTTAGAATGCCGGGAATATTTGTAAAGATAGATAAAGAATGTGGAAATGGAGTAATACCAATACTTCAACAGTGGGATCCAAAATGGGGTTGGTATAAATACGGAGAAAATATACTTGCTCTAAATGGCTGCGGTCCGACATCTCTAGCAATGGTAATAACTGGACTTACAGGAAATGACGGTATAAATCCAATGGAAATAGCAAAATATAGTGATGAAAATGGATACCATGAAAAAGCTGGAACAAATTGGGATTTAATGACAGATATAGTAGAAAAATATGGTGTAAAAGGTCGGAGAATTAGTGTTGCAAAAGAATCATTTGAAAATGCATTAAATAGCGGAAATCCTATAATATGTAGTGTAGGAGCAGGATATTTCACAAAAGAAGGACACTTCATAGTAATATCTGGAATAAAAGATGGAAAACTAATAATACACGATCCAAACAGCATAAAAAACAGCAAAAAACTGTGGGAATTTAATGACATAAAAAACCAAATAAAAGCTGCCTGGGCATATTCACTTGAATAGGTGAAGAATAAATTGTAACTACCTCTCAAGTGATCCTGAAGTTTAAATACGCAAAATGAAATATGTAAAAGCTGTTTCAGAAAAACTTATGAAAATAAAATAGACTGTCACCCTAACGACAATCTGGAGACGGCTCATGAACTGCTCCCCTCTGAGTGGACAAGTGAAATAAATAAATTCACTTTAAACTTAGAAGGGAGCAATTTTTATGCCTAGAAGTAATGTAACCGCAAAACAAAAATTGGATG